>JAGKSZ010000141.1 GCA_018991295.1 Porphyrobacter sp.
CGTCAAGGGCGGCCGCTGCGAGAAGTGCCAGGGCGATGGCCTCATCAAGATCGAGATGCACTTCCTCCCCGATGTCTACGTCACCTGCGAGGAATGCCACGGCCGCCGCTACAACCGTGAAACGCTCGAGGTGAAGTTCAAGGGCCACTCCATCGCCGATGTGCTCGACATGACGATCGAGGACGCGGAAGGCTTCTTCAAGGCCGTCCCCCCGATCCGCGAGAAGATGCGGATGCTGAACGAGGTGGGCCTCGGCTACGTCAAGGTCGGCCAGCAGGCGACGACCCTGTCAGGCGGCGAGGCGCAGCGGGTGAAGCTGGCGAAGGAACTGGCGCGGCGTTCAACCGGGCAGACGCTCTATATCCTCGACGAACCCACCACCGGCCTGCACTTCGAGGACGTGCGCAAACTGCTCGAAGTGCTGCACCGGCTGGTCGAGGGCGGCAATTCGGTGGTGGTGATCGAACACAACCTCGACGTGATCAAGACCGCCGACTGGATTATTGACCTCGGGCCTGAGGGCGGTGTGCGCGGCGGGGAGATTGTGGCTGTGGGGACGCCGGAGTCGGTTGCCGAAGAACCCCGATCGTTCACAGGTGCCTACCTCAAACCGCTGCTCGAACGGCGTTGATGCGGGATTAGGGGGTGCGGCAACCGAGTCTGTCCTGAGCTTGTCGAAGGATGGTGAAGGCGCCGCGGTCGTTGACGGGGTAGTATCGCCGTTGTTGTTGTTGGCGAAGTAATCCAAAACGCGCGTCCCGCTTGCCGAGAGCCAAAAGCGTGGCGCGGCCACATCGGTTGGTGCTGGGAATGCCCACAATCCTCCCACGCAAGTGAAACGGAACCATCCGAAGGATGGTCGAAGGGCTTCCAAGTGAGAAATGTAGTGCCCAATTCCCCAATTGCTTTAGGCTTTTAAATTAGCTATGTAGATCAAGCCGGGCACTTCGGGTGGTCGGGAGCACTGTTTAGGATGTCAAGTGCGCTGTTGCGTACGATGGCAACGAGAGCTGCGATGATTTGAGTCATGGTGACCTCGCCTGGATAGAGTGTGGACGTAATTATCGCCACAGCGATATTATAACACACTAGGTAGTATCGAACCGGCCTTGCCGGGAGTAAGGTTAGTAACCCGGAGGATATGGGACGAACGGAATCCTTCGCCTCCGGGTACGCACCTGATCCCGATGAGTTCGATCCACGAACTGATGAGTTCGTCTCCAAAGAACGCAACTATATCCATTTCGATCTTCGACTTTCTGAAGCTCGTCGTACTGGATTAAGCTTCACTCCACAGCAGATTCTAACCTACGATTTTTGGCCTTTGCTTGCATACGATAGCGTTGAGCGTCGTGCTAAGAAAGATATTGCTGGGAACACATACTTCGAAGAAAAGGTGAGGCCGATCAAGTTCGCCGCCCATCTCGATGCTGCATTGCTTGAATGGTACGGTCGTGAACTTGGGCAACGCTACGAATGTTACCTTCAAGGCTGTGATTTTGACAATTCAGTCCTCGCTTATCGGTCGGGAGTAGGTGACAACATTTCGCATGCATCTGGTCTGTTCGAAGAGATAAAGTATCGAGGCGAGTGTACTGCGATTGCAGTCGATATTAGCGGATTTTTCGACAATATTGATCATCATGTACTTATGACTGCGCTCCGCGAGGTCACAAGTTCCAAACGCTTAGCAAATCCGGATTTTAAGATTTTTGAATTCATGACCAAGTTCTCTTGGGTCGAGGCAGATGAACTCAAGTTTCGTTTGGGAGGCCGATATGGACGGCGGGGCCGCATTTGTTCTGCGGATGAATTCCGTAGGTTCGTAAGGGGGAGACCGGACTCTCTCATTCAGAGAAATCCAAACGCATTTGGCATTCCTCAAGGCACGCCACTGTCCGGCCTTTACGCGAATATCTCCATGGTATCGGTCGATCAGGCCATCCACGACTACGTGTCGCAGAATGGAGGTAGTTATCGGCGTTATTCCGATGATATCGCGGTTGTGATGCCCGGCTTAGAGAGCGCGGATGCCATCGTATCCATGATTTCCGAAGTCCTCCGGTCTGTTGGGCTTACCCTAAGCGGGCACAAGACCGAGGTGCGCCAATTTACGAGAAATGCGGGTAGACAGATTGCAAACAAGCCTTTCCAGTATCTTGGCTTCACCTTTGATGGCGAAAAGACCCTGATCAGGCAATCGTCTCTAAACCGGTACTATTCGAAGATGCATAAGGGTATTCGGGCGAAGATTCGAGCCGCGAAAAACAAAGGCGTTCCGCGTGATGAAGTGTATCTTCGAGAGCTTTATCGGAAGTACACGCATTTTGGAAAATCGAGGAACTTCCCCCGTTACGCCTACAGAGCTGCGAGAGATTTGAACGCGCCTGAAATACGAGGCCAAATGAGGAGTCATTTTCGACTCTTCAAAGCGGCACTCTCACATTACCTTGATCGCGCATATTCATAACCCCCTTTCCTACACCCCCAAACCCCACGTACCCTCCCGCGCTCCACGTCCCCAGCCTTGGAGCAGCCCTATGTCGCACCCCGCCTCGCCCCTCTCACCCAATGCCCTGACCGCTGACGCCGTCCCCGCCGCGCAGACTGCGATCAGCGCGCCGGATGATCTCGCTGCCGATGTGCCGCTCGCCAAGCAGGCGGTGTTTGTGAAGACGCTTGCACAGTGGGGCAATGTGCGGGCGGCGGCGTTGCAGGCGGGGGTTTCGCGCGCGCATCTCTACCGGATGCGGCGCGCTTCCGAGCCGTTCCGCAAATTGTGGGATGCCGCTCTGGTGCTCGCCCGCCCGCAGGTTGAGGAGGTGCTGGCCGACCGCGCCTTGAACGGGGTGCAGGAGACGGTGTACTACCACGGCGACGAGGTCGCCACCCGCACCCGCTATGACAGCCGCCTGCTGCTTGCTCACCTTGCCCGGCTCGATCGGATTGCGGCGACCGCCGGCGTGCACGGGGTGGTGCAGGATTTCGATGCGGCGGTCGAACGGCTGCTCGATCCGCCCGTGCTTTATGACTGGGATGATGAGGACGAGGATTGGGAGGACGAGGAATGGGAGGAAGGCGACTACGCCGAGGATCCGGAAGGCGATGATGCCTACGGGGACGATCCCGAAGGGGACGATCCGGACGGGGCTGGGGAGGCCGTCTGACGGCGGCGGCGCGGGGGCAGGTTTTCTGTTTCTGGACAGTGTCTCATGTGTCTCCAACAGGGCGGGGTGACAGCGCGGCCACCAGCGCGAACACGGCTGTTCCGGCCGCCAGCATCCACACAAACGCGCCCGGCACGCCGAGGGCATGGTCGAGCACGCCCAGCACCGCGATCTGGGCAAGGATCGCCGCCGCGGCCGCCCGCCCAGAGGCGCGCACGCCCGCCAGCCCGGCGATGATCGGCACCGCCAGCACAGCGGCAATCGCTCCGGCATCAAGCACGAGGTTGCGCAAGCTCTCCCCTTGCAGCGCCACGCCTGCCGCAAGTGCCGCCGCGCCCACCGTCGCCCCGCGCGCCGCGCGCAGCAGGGCGAGGGGGGAGGCGTTCGGAAACGGGCGCTTGTAGCCGCTCTCGGTCACCACCGCCGAGACCGCGAGCAGCGCGGAATCGACCGAGGACAGGATCGCGGAGACCAGCGCGCCGGTGAAGATGATCATCAGCCAGCCGGGGAACAGCGCCTTGGCAAGGCTGGGGAGATAGGCCTCCCCCTCGGCGAGCGGGATGCCGAGCTGGGGGCCGAACAGTCCGAAGCTCACCGGGATCAGCCCGGCGACAAGGTAGATGGCGGCCCCGATGAAGGCTCCCCGCCGCGCCACCTCGGGCGAACGGGCGCCGAGGGTGCGGGCCAGCGCCTCCTGGCTGACCATGGTGCCGATGATCGGGATGAGCCACAGCTCCACCCGGTCCACCCACGTCTCGCCCGGCGCGGTGAAGGTCCAGACGGTGGGGGGCAGGGCGTCCCACATCGCGCCCACGCCGCCCGCGGCCTCGGCCATCAGGGCGAACAGGATCACGATGGCGATGAGGATGATGAGGCCCTGCACAATGTCGGTCACCACATCGCCCGCCAGACCGCCGAACAGGGTGTAACCCATCACCAGCAGCGTTGCGCCGATCAGCGCGGTGGTGAAATCAAGACCCGAGGCGCTGGTGATGATGCTCGCAAAGGCAAAGAGTTGCGCGGCAGACCAGGTGGTGGCGGACAAGGCAATGACGGCGGCGGCAAGGCTCTCGGTGCCGGGGCCGAAGCGGTCGCGAAGGAAATCGGCGAGGGTGATGAACCCTCCGCTGCGCAGGCGATAGGCGAAGAACAGGGCGATGGCTAGGATGCCGAGGGCATAGGCAAAGGGCTCGGCCCGGGCACCTGCAAGGCCATCACGGGCGACTTCGGAAGATGTGGCGATCAGGCTTTCGGAGGCGAACCAGGTGGCAAACAGGCTCATCCCCACGGCAAAGGTGCCAAGCTGGCGGCCCGCCACAAGGTAGTCCGCATCAGAGCGTGCCCCGCGCCCGGCCCACACGGCCAGCGCCACCTGCGCAGCGACATAGGCGAGGATCAGTGCGAGCGTGATGGCGATGTCCCCCGGTTGGCCGCAGCTGCCGCTGGCCCCGGCGGCAGAATCTGCGGGCCCCTACCTAGCCCCGCCACGCAGGGGTGCAAGGGGCGGGATCGGCAATGGCCCATCGCCCGCATCCGCCTGTGGGTTGCGGACGTAATCTTGTGTGGACGGGCTAGCGCGAAGGAGCGCCAAATGAACTATTTCAGATACGCCCTGCCTGTTCCGACCGTTGCCATTGCTGCCACACTGGCGGTGGGAGCGCAGGCCGGGGTGATCAACTCCAATCTCCGGATCGAAGCGGGCCAGACTTTCGAGCTGGGCGGCGGGCAGCCGGGCGGCTTCCTGGTTACGGGACGGAACACGGGGCCCGTTGCCGTGGTTGTGCTTGCGCAGGGCGATGGCAATGCTGCGCCCGTTATCAAGATACGAGCGGAGCCGGGCGCTGCGATCGATGCAAGGTTCGGCCCCGGAGAGGCGGCGCTGCTGCGCAATACGTCGGCCACCAAAGGCGCGCGGCTGCAACTGAGGATCAGCGGAGATACCTCGTCGCTTGGGATGACCTATTCGGCCAACCCCTGAAGCGGCGTGGTCAATCGGCGATCAGCGCAAGTTCCACCGCAGCGTGCCCGCGCGCGATCATGCCGAGTTCGACAGCGGCAGCGCGGCTGACATCAATGGTCCGTCCTGCGCTGAAGGGGCCGCGATCGTTGATGCGCACGACTACGCTCTTACCATTGGCCGGGTTGGTGACCCGCACCAGGCTGCCGAACGGAAGGGTGCGGTGTGCGGCGGTCAAATCGTCATTGTCGAACCGTTCGCCGCTCGCGGTGCGGCGGCCTTGGAACTTGGCAGCGTAATAGGAGGCATTGCCGCGGCCGAGTGCGGCTTCCTGCGGGGCGGAGGGTGAGGGAGCCTCAGTAAGGCTGGAACCAGTGACCTCGGCAGTCGGCTGGACCGGAACAAGTTCGATCACGGCGGCGCTGGTTGCCGGGTCGACCCGCACAGCAGGCACATCGGGCGCGGCAGCGGACGACGCGGCAAGCGGGGCGAGGCCGAGCAGGCCAGCTGCTACCAGCGCCTGAACGCTTCGGCTGGCGAAGCTGCGGGCCTTCAGGCCTTCGATGCGATTTCCCGTCCGCATGGCGGCGCGGATACAGGGATGGGATAAGACATGGCAAACCAGGTTAGGATTTCGTCGTCCCGATCCTTCGATACAGGCACGAGTTGCCTCTGAAATGCGATGAATCGAGCGGCTGGCTGATCTCGGTGCAGAGCAAATCTACGCAGTTTGACGGATGCGACTCGGCTCTGCGCATCGCAGCAGGGTCAGAAATTTGGCCTCCCAGCAATGCAAATGGGGCCGGCATTGCTGCCGACCCCACTCTCACCGGCGTGTGGATGACCCTCGTGTCCGATGCGTCCGGTAAACCTTCCGCTTCTTCCGCGTGGGGCCATGCTTGGCGCCCGATGTCTAGCCTCTCGCTGCCCTGCCTTGCGGCTGGCCTGCCAGAGATTTGTCACCGGCGCTCGCGCCGGCATCCGGCTTTCCCTCTCCGCTGCTGCGTCGGTCGTCGGGCTTGCGCCTTTCGTCTTTCGCTGCCTTGCGGTTCGCGTCTGCCGAGGCTTTCGTTCCTTTACCGTCCCAAAGAGCCGCGGCTTGGGGGCTTTCGCCGTTTCCGCTGTTCTTCCGATCGGCCAGGTTCTCAGCCTGTCCGGTGACTTCGCGTCGCTCCGATCCTTGATGGGGCCGACTTGCCTTTGGCCGAAGCCTCCTGCATGCCGTCTCCAGATCGGCGCGTGGACAGATGCCACCGCCATCCTTGGGATAAAAACCCCCGTTTCTTCAGAGCCTTGCGGCTTTCCGATCCGATTGTTTCGTGTCCCGAAGACAGGTTTAAAGTGCGCCTCATTCGGCGTTCTGACAACATTTCGGCGGCTGAGTTTTCCACTTCAGGCAGTTTAGCCTGTGGACACGCGTGGATAAGTCAACGCTTCATCGCATTTGCAACGAAGCGGCGCGAAAAGCGGAAACGCAACCGCCTTCAGCCTGTCACGTTAGGTGGGCAGAACCGCTGCGGCGAGCGCAGCGACTCGGTTTTCCCCACTGCTTTGCTACGTCACGCGTCCCGGTTGCGCCGGGACAGCAGGCGCAGGCGCAACCCGTTCAGCTTGATGAAGCCTTCGGCGTCCTTCTGGTCATAGGCGCCGGCATCGTCCTCGAAGGTCACGTGGGCTTCGGAATAGAGCGAGTAGGGCGATTTGCGGCCCACCACGCTCGCCAGCCCCTTGTAGAGCTTGAGGCGCACCGTGCCGGTGACCTTGTCCTGGCTGTGATCGATCGCGGCTTGCAGCATCTCGCGTTCCGGGCTGAACCAGAAGCCGTTGTAGATCAGTTCCGCATAGCGCGGCATCAGTTCGTCCTTGAGGTGCGCCGCGCCGCGATCCAGCGTGATCTGCTCGATCCCGCGATGGGCGCGGGCATAGATTTCGCCGCCGGGGGTTTCATACATCCCGCGGCTCTTCATGCCGACAAAGCGGTTCTCGACCAGATCGAGCCGCCCGATGCCGTGCTTGCGGCCAAGATCATTGAGCGCGGCCAGCAGCGTCGCGGGCGACATGGCCTCGCCATTCAGCGCGACGCCATCACCCTTCTCGAAATCCACCGTGATATATTCCGGCGTATCGGGCGCGTCTTCGGGGTTCACCGTGCGCGAGTAGACGTAATCGGGGGTTTCCTCCCACGGGTCTTCCAGCACCTTGCCTTCCGACGAGGTGTGCAGAAGATTCGCATCGGTTGAGAACGGGCTGTCGCCGCGCTTGTCACGGGGGACCTGAATCCGGTGTGCTTCGGCCCATGCGATCAGCGCGGTGCGGCTGGTCAGATCCCATTCGCGCCAAGGGGCGATCACCTTGATATCCGGGTCGAGCGCATAGGCGCTGAGTTCAAAGCGGACCTGATCATTGCCCTTGCCGGTCGCGCCGTGAGCGATGAAATCGGCGCCGGTCTGGTGCGCGATCTCGACCAGACGCTTCGAAATCAAGGGCCGCGCAATCGAGGTGCCGAGCAGATAGTCGCCTTCATAACGGGCATTGGCGCGCATCATCGGGAAGACGAAATCGCGCACGAATTCCTCGCGCAGGTCTTCGATGAAGATGTGATTGTCAGGAATGCCCATCGCACGGGCCTTGGCGCGGGCGGGCTCGATTTCCTCGCCTTGCCCAAGGTCAGCGGTGAAGGTGACCACCTCCAGCCCGCGCTCCACGCTCAGCCACTTGGCAATGACGCTGGTATCGAGACCGCCCGAATAGGCGAGGACGACTTTCTGGGGCTGGGCCATGAGGACAAGTTCCTTGGGGTTTGAATGCGCGGCGCGCCCCTAACAGTGCCGGGGCGCGGGGGCAATCGCGCAATCACGGCGCCTGCCCCTGCGGCTGCCCCTTGGCAATCGGTCGGTAGGAATTACTTGATAAGCCTCTCGCGCGGCGGCGTTTTCGCGTGTGAACAGACAGGGGTTGCGACGATGCTGACAATGTGGGGCAAGGCGCGCGAGCTGGCGGTGATGACCCCGCCCGAGCGCAACCGCTGGGTGGATTTCCTGCGCGCGGTGTCGATTCTCGCGGTCGTCGTGGGACACTGGCTGATGGCCGGGCTCTATCTTGATGCTGACGGAGAGCTGCGGCGGGGCGATCTGCTGTCGATCTCGCAATGGGCGCATTGGCTGACCTGGGGCTTTCAGGTGATGCCGGTGTTCTTCCTTGTCGGCGGCTACGCCAATCAGGTGAGCTGGGCGGCAACGACAGCCAAGGCCGCACCCGATCAGGCCGGCGTCTATCGCGATTGGCTGGCGAGCCGGGTGCAGCGCCTCATCACGCCGACCTTCCCGGTGCTGCTGGTGTGGGCCGCGCTGGCGCTGGTGATGACGCAGGCAGGCCTACCGCGCGCACAGGTGCGCATGGCGACCGAGGCGGCGCTCATCCCGGTCTGGTTCCTCGCGGTGTACCTGCTGGTCACTGCCTTTACGCCGATTGCCCAGAAGCTGTGGGCGCGGTTGGGGTGGGGCAGTTTTGCGCTGTTCATCCCGCCCGCAATGCTCACCGACTGGCTGACCTTCACGCAAGGTGTGCCGTGGGTCAATTTCACCAACTTCCTGTGGGTGTTCCTTGGCATCCACCAACTCGGCTTTGCCTGGCGGGCGGGCAAGTTCGACAAGGCGTGGTTTGCATGGGGCTGGTTTGCGATATCGCTGGCGATCCTCGTCAGGATCACGGTGTTCGGGTTCTACCCGGTCTCAATGGTGTCAGCGCCCGGCGGCTTTTCCAACTCGCTCCCGCCAACACTGGCGCTGTTTGCGCTGGGTGCGATGCAGGTGGGACTTGTTCTGGCGCTTGAACAGCCCGGTCGGCGGATGCTTGAGAGCGTAAGAGTGTGGACCGCGACGGTGCTGATGAACGGCATGATCATGACCGTCTTCCTGTGGCACCTTACGGCCTTTGTGCTGGTGATGGCGATCGACTGGCTGGCCCTGGGCGGTTTTGGCCTTGGCCCGGTTCCTGGGACGGCCGAGTGGTGGGTGACGCGGCCCGTATGGATCGCGGTCTACATCCTCGCGCTGCTGCCCTTCATCGGCATCTTTGCGCGCCATGAGAGGAGCTTTGGACCCGTGCGCGGCGGGCGCACCGTGCCGCGGCTGCGCGCCGTGCTGGGCGTGCTTGCCATCTGCGCGGGGCTGGGGGCAACGGCGGGACTGACAATTGCCAGCCCCGAAGGCGTCTCCGGCGTGCGCTGGTGGGGGATTGCCCTGCCGCTGGTGGGCGCTGCATTGATGGGCTTCGGTCCGGTCTACCGCCCCCGCCAGCGCCCCGGCGCGCATGAGATGGGTTAGGGCGCTAGGCTCCGATCAGATAATCCCGCGTGATCGGCAGCGCCCGGCGCGAACGGATGTACTGGATCTGGTAATTGCCCATGCCCCCATGCTCGAACACGGTGGCCGCGCCCGCAAGATAGAAGGTCCACATCCGGAAGAACTTCTCGTCATAAAGCGCGATGATTTTCTCGCGGTGTTCGATGCAGTTGGCATACCAGGCGCGGATCGTTTTGGCGTAGTGGAGCCGGAGCGTCTCCACGTCCGAGGCGATCAGGCGCACCTTCTCTGACGCGGCCAGCGTTTCCGACAGGGCGGGGATATAGCCGCCGGGGAAGATGTACTTGCGGGTAAAGGCATCGGTGGTCCCCGGTCCGCCAAAGCGCCCGATGGTATGGAGCAGCATCACCCCGTCATCGGCCAACATCCGGGCGCAGGCTGCAAAGAATGTTTCGAACTGCGCGCGGCCCACGTGTTCAAACATGCCCACCGAAACGATCCGATCAAACCGGCGGCCCGATGCGGCGGTGTCGCGGTAATCTTCCAGAAGGATCGTCACCTTGTCGGCAACTCCTGCGGCCTGAACGCGCTGACGGGCAAGCGCGGCTTGTTCTTCCGACAGGGTAATGCCGGTGACGCGCACATCGTGGTGCGTTGCCAGATGGATCGCCATTCCGCCCCAGCCGCAGCCGATATCCAGCACCTCCTGCCCCGGCGAAAGGTGCAGCTTCTTTGCGATATGCGCCAGCTTTGCCCCTTGCGCCTCGGCCAGGGTGGTCACGCCTTCGGGCCAATAGGCGCAGGAATATTGCCAGTGCTCGGCATCCAGCATCAGCGCGTAAAGATCATTGCCGATATCATAGTGATGCGCGACGTTCTTTCTGGAACTGACGCGGTTGTTGATCTGTTCGGCGGCAAAGCTGGCGCGGCCCAGCAGGCGTTTCAGGCGGTTCGGCTTGCCGATATCGCCGCCCTTGTCCCACGGGTTGTTGGCGCGCAGCAGGCTGACAAGGCCCATCACGTCGCCTTCCGCGATCAGCAGCCGCCCGTCGATAAAGGCTTCGGCTGCGCCCAATCGCGGGTCCATCAGGATATCGCGCGGCACATGGGCATCGGTGAAACGCAGCACGATATCGGGGAAACCCTCTGCAGGGGTGCCATAGGTGCTGGTGCTGCCATCTGCGAACACGATGCCGAGGCGGCCTTGCTTTACCGCGCGGCCAAGAAAGCGGTCGAGGAGAGGCTTGCTCATCGGGCTCCTTTCTAGGATGCTCAGGCAACAGATTAGCCGGGCATCGGGGTTTGGCAACATCATCGCCGCAAGGCGGGGGCAGGGGGCAGGGGGCAGGGGGCAGGTATGGCCGAAGCAAAGACCACGATCACTGATGTTGCAGCCGAGGCGTTCATCGCCAGCGTTGAACCGCCTGCCAAGCGCGAAGACGCCAAGGTGCTCGATGCGCTGTTCCGCAAGGTAACAGGTCAGGTGCCCAAGATGTGGGGGCCGACCATCATCGGCTATGGCGAATATCGGACCACCTATGAAAGCGGGCGCGATGTGCACTGGATGCGCGCCGGCTTTTCACCCCGCAAGGCCAAGCATTCGCTGTATTTCATGGGCGGGTACTGCGATCCGGTGACAGGCGCGGGCCGCGATGAAAAGCTGACCCGGCTGGGCAAGTATTCGACAGGCAAGAGCTGCCTTTATGTCAACAAGCTGGCCGATATCGATCTGGCGGTGCTGGAAGAGATCATCGCTGCCGATTGGGCCGCGATGCAGCGGATGTTCCCGGAAGGTTAGGCCTCAGATCCCGGCATACCACTGGTATCCGGCGACATCCTCCCAATAGCCGCCCTTGCCCTGGCCGATCTTGTCGAAGCTGGACACCGCCTCGATCGCCTTCACATATTTGGCGTGCTTGTAACCCAGCTGCCGCTCGATCCGCATCCGCAAGGGGGCGCCGTTCTTTTCAGGCAGGGGTTCGCCATTCAGCGCGTGGGCGATGATGGTCTGGGGATGGTAGGCATCGACCATGTCGATGCTCTCGTAGTAATCGCGGCCGTAAAGCGTATCAGCGCAGCGGAAGACGATGAACTTTGCGGTTTCCTGCACGCCTGCGATATCGAGCAGCGCCGCCAGCTGCGGTCCCTGCCATTCGCCAATCGCGCTCCAGCCTTCCACGCAATCATGGCGGGTGATCTGGGTGCGCTGCGGGAGCGCCTTGAGATCGGCAAGCGACAGCGCAAGCGGTTTTGCCACCAGTCCGCGCACTTCCAGCCGCCAATCGGGAAATCCCTTGGCAAGCTGGTCCTGATAAAATGGGTCGTCAACCTTCACCGAACCATTTCCCCGGAACGTGGGAGAACGCTGGTCGCGGGTATATTCCTTGGCAAGCCCCTGCTTGCCCGCCAGCGCGCGGTGGAGATCGCGGTGACCGTTCTCGGCGGCGTCGAACAGGGCTTGGGTCGTCTCGCTCTGGTTGATCTTCGAACAGGCCGAAGCACCCAGAGCGGCAATTCCTGCAAGCAGCGAACGGCGCGGCAGATCAGCCATGTGCGGAACCCTCCGGTTCAGCGGCCCGCTTGCCGCCGGTAATCATAGCGAGGATCAGCCGCCAATTGGCAAGCGCCAGCACGAGGTGGATGACGACAAAGCCGAAGATGCCCCAAGCGGCGATGAAGTGCACAGAGCGCGCGCTCTGCCGCCCGCCAAGCAGGTCGATCAGCCATGGGGCAACGGCGCCGAAGCCCGGGCTGATCGCAAGGCCGGTGAACAGCATCAGCGGCAACAGCACACCCAGCACCACGCCATAAAGTATGCGCTGCACCGGGTTATAGCCGTGCGCCGATGCGCCTGCGTGCTCCTTGATCGAAGCGATCACCGCGCGCAGGCTCCAGTCACGCGGAGCCGTCATCAGATCGCGGCGGAAGTGACCATTGGCCAGCATCGCCGCCCAGATGAACGCCAGCCCCACCCCAAAGGCCCAGGCGGCCGTATTGTGCCAGTCGCGGGCAAGGGCGAGGTTGTAATGCTGCGGGATCGTTGCCCATGCGGGGAAGCGGATCACCGAAAGCCAGGCGTCCTTCGGATCGAAGCCATAATCGCCCCAGTAAAGGTGCCGGTGGGCGTTGGAGATGTTCAGCCCGGTCATGAACAGCACCGTGATCGCCGCTGCATTCACCCAGCGCCACAGCCTCGTCGAAAGCGCATGGACCGGCTTCATGCCGCCACCTCAGGTGCGCCTTCGCGTGCCAGCCAGATCACATCGCGCGGCTGGTCCAGCAGGTGCTGGCCGCTGTCGATGAACAGGCTTTGCCCGCTGGCCAGCGCGCCGCCCGCCAGGAACAGCGCGGCCTCGGCAATCTCGTCAGCGCCGGTCTTGCGGCCCAGCAGGTTCATGCGGTGCGACACCTCGGTCTCCTCCTCGCGCTGATCGTGGCTGGCAAGGATCGCGCCGGGTGCAATGCCATAGGCCCTGACATTGCTGCCCGCATGGCCCTTGGCCAGCATCCCGATGGTTGCTGCCAGCGCGTGCTTGGACATGGTGTAGCTGAAGAAATCGGGATTGGTGTTCTCGATCTTCATGTCGGTGACATGGATCACGCTGCGCACACCGGTGGCCGTGCTGGTCAGCGCGATGAAGGCCTGCGCAAGGCGAGAAGGGGAAAGTGCGTTGATTTGCATCGCCGCCCGGTTCGTTGCCGGATCAAGGCCGGTTACACCGTCATAATCGAACACCGAGGCCGAATTGACGAGACACCGCCAGCCCGGCAATCGCGCGGCGAGCCCGGTGATCGCTGCTATGGCAGCATCATCATCGGCAAGATCGAAGCCCAGCGTTTCGGCAGAGGGCAGTTGCGCTGCCAGCGATTGGGCGGCGGCAGCAGAACTGCGGTAATGGATCACCACATGCCATCCGGCCCCGGCAAAGCGGCGCACGATGGCAGCGCCGATACGGTTCGCCCCGCCAGTCACCAGGACGGCGGGGCGATGGTGGGTTGCGCTGCTGTCGGGGGAGGGGGGCATGACAGCAACACTACCAGCAGGGCGTGCGCGCTTCAATCGGACAAGAAGGCGCTACGCCCCTTTGCAGAAAGGACTTAGCGGCAGCGCAGGTCGCCGCGGTCGATCTCGCGGCCCAAAAGGCCGCCGCCGATCGCGCCGAGCAGGGTGCCAGCACTGCGATCACCGCGGGTGTCGATGGTGCGGCCCAGAAGGGCGCCGACACCTGCGCCGATCACGAGGCCCGTGGTCCCGTTGTCGCGGCGGCAATAGTAACGGTCGCCATCGCGCCAGATGCGGTCATTCCGGCTCAGGCGGCGCGGTTCATAGTAGCGGCCCCGGCTGTCATAAATCCGGTGCTGCTCCTTGGCGCGCTTGCCCCAGGCTTTGGCGTGGCGCGGGGGATCGGCCATCGCCGGAGCAGCCATCGGGAGCGTCATGGCGCCAGCGGCAAGGATAAGAGCGAGTTTCTTCATGGCAGTTCTCCTTTCGGTTTGCCTGCGTGGTGAAGGTTGGGCTGGCACTGCATTGCCAGCGGGGAAAGGGTGCGGGGGGCGGCAGGGCGGGTCCCGGATCAGCTGGGTGCCCGCCCTGCGACCTATGCCTTAGCGGCAGCGCGCCTCGCCGCGGTCAACTTCGCGGCCCAGAAGTCCGCCGCCGATCGCGCCGAGCAGGGTGCCGACCGACCGGTCACCGTGGCGATCAATGGTGCGGCCCAGCAGGGCCCCGCCGACCGCGCCGACCACAAGGCCGGTGGTGCCGTCGTCGCGGCGGCAGCGCCAGCGGCCATCATTGCCGCGCCAGTAATCGCCCCGGCGGTCATCACGCCAGCGGCGGTCATCGCGGCGACCGCGATCGTCGCGCCAGCGGCGATCATCGCGCCAGCGACGGTCGTCATAGCTGGCAACCGCGGTAAAGGGCGTGGCCGCATCGACATAGCTCGCGGCAACAGGGGCGGGGGCGGCGGGAAGCGATGCAGCCTGCGCGGGGAGCGCGGCGGCGAACATCGAACCGGTGGCGGCGATCAGGGCGAGGTGCTTCATGGTCTTGTGTCCTTGTGGCGGCTCCGCTGTGGAGCGACCCCGTTTTCGTTCAGGTAACAAGAACCGCAGCTGAACACCCTTTCAGGAAAGAGCAGGATTTGTTCAGACGAGAAGGCTTTACGATGAACCGTGCCTCAACCGCGCTTGGCTGCGGCCTTTTCGCGGAGATAGGGGCTGAGCGTGGGGAGATCGGCCAGAGCGGCGTAATCCTCTTGGCTGGCCTTGCCTGCCACGAGCGCGCGAAACACGGCCGCAACGCTCCATTCGCCCGCGCCGATGCTGACACGTTCGAGGATGTCGCCCGCGGCGACTTCACCGGTTTCGATCACCCGGAAGTACCAGCCACACCGGGCTGTATCGATGATGCCTGCAACCATGCCCTTGTGCCCGAACCGATGTTCGATCTTCCAGCACGGTGCCCGTGGGCGGCTGACTTCGATCAGCGCGGTCCCGCACCGGAAGCGGTCCCCGATGTGGACGTGCTCTTCGGTGAGACCTGTCACGCCAAGGTTCGACCCGAAGCCGCCGGGTTCATCCAGCAGCGGATGGTCCCCGATGATCGTGCGCCACCAGTCATGGTGATCGAGCGGGTAG
>JAGKSZ010000142.1 GCA_018991295.1 Porphyrobacter sp.
AGCTTGTCGGAAGCGAAGCTGAACCGCAGGTTCAACGGCTGTCCTTCTTACTGGGACGCGGGATGAAGAAAGTGCAGGGCTTCGACAAGCTCAGCCCGAACGGATATTGAGATTGATGGACGCACCCTCTTCCTTCCAGACCGATGCCCTGATCGCCGAGGACATCGACGCCTATCTGGAGCAGCACCAGCACAAGAGCCTGTTGCGCTTCATCACCTGCGGCAGCGTGGATGATGGCAAGTCGACCCTGATCGGGCGGCTGCTGTATGACAGCAAGATGATCTTCGAGGATCAGCTCGCCGCGCTGGAATCCGACAGCATCAAGCACGGCACGCAAGGCGAGGAGATCGACTTTGCCCTGCTGGTCGATGGCCTTGCCGCCGAACGCGAACAGGGCATCACCATCGACGTTGCCTACCGGTTCTTCACGACCGAAAAGCGCAAGTTCATCGTCGCCGATACGCCGGGGCATGAACAATATACCCGCAACATGGTGACCGGCGCCTCGACTGCCGATCTGGCGGTTATCCTTGTTGATGCGAGGAAGGGCGTGCTGCAACAGACGCGGCGACATTCCTATCTCGTCCACCTGCTCGGCATCCGCCATGTGGTGCTGGCGGTGAACAAGATGGATCTGGTCGGCTATGACCAGTCGGTGTTTGAGGCCATCCTCGCCGATTACCGCGCCTTTGCCACCAGCATCGGCATTACCGCCTTCACCGCGATCCCGATATCTGGGTTCAAGGGCGACAACATCACGCAGGCCCCTTCGGCCAATACGCCGTGGTATTCCGGGCCTGCGCTGATCGAACACCTTGAAACCGTGGAAGTCGATGCTGCCGCCGCGCAGGCGCAGTCCTTCCGGATGCCGGTGCAGTGGGTGAACCGCCCCAACCTCGATTTCCGGGGCTTTGCCGGGCAGATCGCCAGCGGCACCATCCGGCCCGGCGATCCGGTGCGGATCGTGCCTTCGGGCAAGACCAGCACCGTGGCGCGGATCGTGACCTTCGACGGCGATCTTGATGAGGCCGTCGCAGGCCAGTCCATCACCCTGACGCTGGCCGACGAGGTCGATTGCAGCCGCGGGGATATGATTGCGGCAGCTGGCGATCCTCCGCAGGCCTCGGACCAGTTCTGCGCGACGATCGTATGGATGGACGAAGATGCGCTGAAACCCGGGCGCGGCTACTGGCTGAAGATCGGCACCCAGATGGTCACCGCCACCGTCCAGCCGCCCAAGTATGAGATCGACGTGAACAGCCTTGAACATCTCGCGGCCAAGACGCTGGGTCTGAACGCCATCGGGGTGGCCGAATTCGCCACCGATCGCCCGATCGCCTTCGAACCCTATGAGGCAAACCGCCAGCTTGGCGGGTTCATCCTCATCGACAAGTTCACCAATGCGACCGTGGCGGCCGGGATGATCGCCTTCTCGCTGCGCCGCGCCGAGAATGTCCACTGGCAGCCGACCGCGATCACGCGCGACGATCATGCCGGCATGAAGAACCAGCGCCCCTGCGTGCTGTGGTTCACCGGCCTTTCGGGCAGCGGCAAATCGACCATCGCCAACGAAGTCGAAAAGCAGCTGTTCGTGATGAACCGCCACACCTTCCTGCTGGACGGGGACAATGTCCGCCATGGCCTCAACCGCGACCTGGGCTTTACCGAGGCCGATCGGATCGAGAACATCCGCCGGGTGGGCGAAGTCGCCAAGCTGATGGCGGATGCAGGGCTGATCGTGCTCACCGCCTTCATCAGCCCCTTCCGCGCCGAGCGCGAGATGGTGCGCGCCATGCTACCGGAGGGCGAATTCATCGAAATCTTCGTCGACACCCCGCTGGAGGTTGCCGAAGGCCGCGATGTGAAGGGCCTCTACAGGAAGGCACGTGAGGGCAAGCTCAAGAACTTCACCGGGATCGACAGCCCTTACGAACCGCCGGAAAACCCGGAAATCCGGGTCAACACGGTGGACATGACACCGCAAGAGGCGGCACAGCACATCATCGCCAAAATCCTGCCGCTGAAGTGACCCTGCCCCTGCCTGACCTCACTGACCTTGATGATGCTGCGCTGGCAGCACGCCTTGCCGAGGAAGCGGGCCGCCTGCTGCTGCACGTGCAGAAAAACAGCGGCCTTTCCGGCAAGGCGCTGGGCGAGGCGGGCGATGCCGCCGCCAACCGCTTCCTGTGCGATGCCCTGCGCACCGCGCGGCCCGATGACGGGCTGTTGTCAGAGGAAGAGCGCGACAATCCCGATCGCCTGAACAAGGCGCGGGTGTGGATCATCGATCCGGTCGATGGCACGCGCGAATATTCCGAAGGCCGTTCCGACTGGGCGGTGCACGTTGCGCTTGCGATCAATGGGGTTGCCAGCATCGGTGCAGTCGCCTTGCCGGGGCTGGAAGGGGGAATCGTGCTGCGCTCGGACCAGCCGCAGCCCCTGCCCTCCATGCCGCAGCGCCCGCGCTTTGTGGTCAGCCGCACCCGCCCCCCGCGTGAGGCACAGGCCGTAGCAGAAGCGATGGGCGGCGAAATCATCGCCATGGGCAGCGCAGGTGCCAAAGCCATGGCCATCGCCCGCGGCAAAGCCGAGGTCTATCTCCATTCGGGCGGGCAATATGAATGGGACAGCTGCGCGCCGGTAGCAGTCGCCGCCGCCTTCGGCCTGCATTGCTCGCGGATCGACGGTGCACCCCTTATCTACAACAATTTGCAGACATTCATGCCCGATCTCTTGATCTGTCGGAAAGAATTGGCAAAAAGTGCAACATCTGCGGTCAAGCGCTTGGCAATTGCGCCGGACTGATGCTAGCCCCGCAGGGAACTTTGTTTCGTATCCGGCCCGATTGGCGCTGACGAGGAAATGACCAGTGGATTCCCGCGGGATAAGCGTTCTGGCCGTCGCGTCAGGGGGTGGGCATTGGGAGCAGCTGATGCTGCTCCGTCCCACGCTGTCCGCCTACACAACGCATTTCGCCACAACTGAACCAGCGGTGGCGGCCCAGCATGGCGTGAGCATCGCCGGGACCCTGCCCGATTGCAATCAGAACACGCCGGTGAAATCCCTGCAATGTGCGCTGTCGGCGCTGCGGCTGGTAATGCGCCTGCGGCCACAGGTGATCATCTCGACCGGGTCGGCGCCCGGCTTCTTCTGCCTGCTGGCGGGCCGCCTGACCGGTGCCCGCACGCTGTGGATCGACAGCGTCGCCAATGCCGAGGAATTGTCGCTTTCAGGCCGTCTTTCACAGATCGTGGCGCATCAGTGTTGGACCCAGTGGGAACACCTCGCCGGGCCCAAGGGGCCGCATTATCACGGGGCGGTGCTGTGATCCTGGTGACAGTGGGGATGCAGCTTGGCTTTGACCGGCTGATCAAGGCGATGGACCGCCTGGCACCCGAGCTTGGCCAGCCGGTGATCGCCCAGACCGGCAAGGGCACCTACACGCCGCAGCACATGGAAGCCCGCGCCAGAATTGCGCCGGGCGAATTTCAAGGCCTGATGCAGGAGGCCACATTGATCGTCAGCCATGCCGGGATCGGAACGGTGCTGACCGCGGCCCGGGTCGGCAAGCCGGTGTTGCTGATGCCGCGCCGCGAAGACCTTGGCGAACACCGCAATGATCATCAGCTGGCCACCGCTCGATCGCTGGTGGGCCGGCCCGGAATTCTGATCGCCATGGACGAAAGCGAGCTGGCTGACCGTGTCGCGGAAGGCTTGCAGTCCGGCCCTGTCACCGCGCAGGAATCGCCCACTGCGCGCCAGCTCCACGCGGCGCTGGCCGCCTTTATCGAGCGCCGCCCCCGCTAATGGGTGCGGGACGCCGTGGGTTCATGGTAAAAAACCTGCCAAGCCTAACGCGATCTTAAGGGCTTTGTCGCCATCACCCCCCCGTGAAAACGGGACGATGATTGCATGAACGCTCCTTTCGATGCCACCGCCGCGCTCGGACGCAAGGCGCTGGGCGGTCCGGCTCCTGAACATCAGGTGGCGGTGATCGGCCTTGGCTATATCGGGCTGCCGACTGCCGCGCTGCTCGCTTCCTATGGGTGGAGCGTGTGCGGCGTCGATGTGTCGCAACGCGTGGTCGATACGGTCAATGCCGGCGGCGTGCACATCGAGGAACGTGACCTCGACAAGCTGGTGCACGATGCGATCACCGCGCAGACGCTGGTGGCCTCGACCGAAGTGCCCACGGCCAGCTTCTACATGATCGCCGTGCCGACACCGCTGGGCGAAGGCAAGGCGCCCGACATTTCTTATGTCGAGGCAGCCGCCCGCGCGATTGCGCCCAAGATCCTGCCCGGCGCCTGCGTGATCGTCGAGAGCACCTCGCCGGTCGGCACCACTGAAAGGGTGGCGCAGATCATTGCCGAACTGCGCCCCGATCTGGTGGTGCCGCGCGACGGCGTGCATGACGAGGCCGACATTGCGCTGGCCTATTGCCCGGAACGCGTGTTGCCCGGCCGGATCGTCAACGAACTGGTGCACAATGATCGCGTGATCGGCGGCGTCACCCCGGCCTGCGCCGAGCGGGCCGCCGTGCTCTATACCAGCTTCGTGAAGGGCGATTGCCTTTACACCACCGCCCGCGTGGCCGAGACGGTGAAGCTGGTCGAAAACTCGTTCCGCGATGTCAACATCGCCTTTGCCAACGAATTGTCGATGATCGCCGATGTGATCGGGGTGGATGTGTGGGAAGTGATCCGCCTTGCCAACCGGCACCCGCGCGTCAACATCCTTCAGCCCGGCCCCGGCGTGGGCGGGCACTGCATTGCGGTTGACCCGTGGTTTCTGGTGGCAGGCGCGCCCTCGGCGGCGCGGCTGGTCAGGACCGCACGCGAGGTCAATGATCACAAGGCCGTCCACACCGAAGCCAAGATCCGCGGGCTGCTGAACGCTGCACCGCGCGGCAAAGTCGCGCTGCTTGGCCTCGCGTTCAAGCCCGACATCGATGACTTCCGCGAAAGCCCGGCGCTCGAAATCGCCCATGGCCTTGCCCACACGCATGGGGACCGCATTCTGGTGGTCGAACCCTTCACCGATGAACTGCCCAAGGCCTTCGCCGGGACGGGCGCGACGCTGGTAACGCTTGACGCCGCGCTTCGGCAGGCGGACATTGTGGTGGTGCTGGTCGATCACACCGCCTTCAAGCATCTCGGCCCCGATGATCTGGCGGGCAAGATCGTGTTCGACACGCGGGGTATGCTGCGGCTGTGACCGATCGGATCAACGAAGCTGGGGTCAAACCGCGGATCGTGGTGACCTTCGGCACCCGGCCCGAAGCAATCAAGATGTTCCCGGTGGTGTTTGCTCTGCGGGATAGCGGGCGGTTCGATGTCAAAGTGGTGGTGACGGCCCAACATCGCGAATTGCTCGATTCTGTGATGGCTCTGACCGGCCTCAGACCCGACCTCGACCTCGACTTGATGCTCCCAGACCAGTCGCTGGATGGCCTTGCCAGCCGTATTTTGACCCGTTTTGGGGCAGCACTCGATGAATTGCGGCCCAACAGGGTTCTGGTGCATGGCGATACGCTGACCACGATGATGGCCAGTATGGCGTGCTATTTCCGAAGGATTCCAGTGGGTCACGTCGAAGCTGGCCTGCGCAGCGGGGACATCTATTCGCCCTGGCCAGAGGAGGTGAATCGCAAGGTCACAGGCGTCATTGCCGACCTCCATTTTGCCCCGACCGAGACCGCAGCTGCCGCCTTACGTGCTGAAAACGTGAATGAAAATTCCATACACGTAACAGGCAACACGGTCATCGATGCCCTACTTTTCGCACGCACCAAAATCGCGGCCGATCCGGGCCTTGCTCCCGCCATCGCGCCGCTCAAAGAACGCTTCCGGGGCAAGCGCATCATCGCTGTCACCGCCCATCGGCGCGAGAACTTCGGTGCCGGGATGGCAGGAATTGCTGAGGCTTTGCAAAAGCTTGCAGCGCGAGACGATGTGGCGATCATCTATCCGCTCCATCCCAATCCCAATGTCGCCGGCACGATGCGCCCGGCACTGAGTGGGCTTGCCAATATCGCGCTCATCAACCCGCTGGATTATCTCGATTTTGTCGCAATGATGGAGGCGAGCGATATCGTTCTGACGGATTCGGGCGGCATTCAGGAAGAAGCCCCGAGCCTCGGAAAACCCGTGCTGGTCATGCGCGATACGACCGAGCGGCCGGAAGGCGTCGCGGCCGGGACTGCGCGGCTGGTGGGCACGGATGCCTCTGTAATTCTTGCCGAAACCGAACGGTTGATAGATCGGAAGAGC
>JAGKSZ010000143.1 GCA_018991295.1 Porphyrobacter sp.
GCCAAGCGCAAGCGCAAGGGTGCCGACTGGATCGTGGCCAATGATGTGTCAGGCAGTGTCATGGGCGGCGATCTCAACCGCGTGACGATCATCAGCGGCGAGGGTGTCGAGACGCTGGACGAAATGCCCAAATCCGCTGTCGCCATGGCGCTGGTGGAACGCATCGCTGCCAGCCTCAAGGCGGAGGCTGCGGAATGAGCCTTCCGGTCGGTGTGCAAGTAAAGCGCCTGCCCCACGGCGAAGGCCTGCCGCTTCCCGCCTATGCCACGGCGGGCGCGGCCGGGATGGATGTGGTCAGCGCCGAGGATGTGACGCTGGCGCCGGCTGCGCGCCATGCGGTGGCCACCGGCCTTTCGATGGCGATCCCTGAAGGCTACGAAATTCAGGTGCGCCCGCGTTCAGGGCTGGCGCTCAAGCATGGCATCACCGTGCCCAACACCCCCGGCACGATCGACAGCGATTATCGCGGCGAATTGAAGGTGATCCTGATCAACCTGGGCAGCGAGCCCTTCGTGATCGCGCGCGGCGACCGCGTGGCGCAGCTGGTGCTCGCCCCGGTGGTGCAGGCGGCATGGGACGAGGTGGCGGAACTGGATGCGACCGAGCGGGGCGAGGGCGGCTTCGGCTCGACCGGGGGGCATGCCAAGCTGTAAGGCCTGCTCGCCTGTCTTGCGGACAACAAAAAAGGCGGCGCCGATCCCCTGGCGCCGCCTCTTTTTTCCCGTCCAAGGGTCTCTTGAGAACGCTCCTACACCATCAATCTGTGGGGCGCACGGTCTTTTCGTCGTCGCGGATGGTGATGCGCACCGTTTCGCCCGAATTGCCGGGGAAGCCGGTGAACAGCGCGTCCACCAGGTTGGGCACAAGGCGCGGCAGGCGGTTGGACCGCGACACGGCTTCGGCCTTGCCTTCGAACAGGCGCTGACCATCGACGCGGCGATCGATCTTCACGTCCACGCCGCTGGTATAGACGGTGTAGCTGCGCACATCGGGGCCGCCGAAGAACGGATCGTTGAAGCCGAAGCCCCAGCCGCCGCCCCAGCCGCCAAACCGGCCCCACGGACCCCACGGGCCGAAGGCGCCGACGCCGCCGTTGAAATCGGTGCGCACCCGTTCACGCCCGCCATCGACGCGGTAATCGAAGCGCACCAGCATATCGGCGGTTTCAGGCGAGGCGGCGCGGGCATAGCCGATCTGGGTGAGTTCGGCGGCGACCGCATTGGCATAGGTGGCAAATTCAAGCCCGCCGGCCAGTTTCGGGTCTTCTGCGACCACCGCGAAAGTCTGGCCCTGCGGCGCGGGCAGCGGCACGGCAAAGCGCGAAACATCCGCCTTGAACGGCGTGGTGCAGGCCGAAAGCCCGACAGCGAGAGCCACGGGCAGAGCGAGGCGGGTGAACATCTTCATGGAAGGCAACATGACACAACCTCTGTCTGGAGGCCATTGCAATGTCAGCAACGGCTCTTACGCGCGATATCATATTACACGCCCATGAACGGCAATTGAATATGATCTTGCGCCCGCAGCGGTTTGTCGCAGGCAGGGGCTATTGGTGGCGCACCAGCCCCAATGCCTGATAGGCGGCATTGAGCGTCGGCGTGCCGCGCTCACGGGCCTTGGCAGCGCCGCGGGCAAGAATCGCGTCGAGCGCCTCGCTGTCGTCCTTCAACGCCACAAAGCGATCCCGGATCGGGCCGAGCGCTGCGACCAGCAGATCGGCGAGCGCCGGTTTGAAGCCGCCAAAGCCCTGCCCGCCATATTGCGCCAGCACCGCAGCCACGGGCTCACCCGACAATGCAGCATAGATGCCCACAAGGTTTCTGGCTTCGGGGCGATCCGCCAGGCCGGCTTCCTCGGAAGGAAGGGGCTCGGGATCGGTTTTCGCCTTCTTGATCTTCTGGGCCATGGTGTCGGCATCGTCGGACAGGTTGATGCGGCTCATGTCGGAAGGGTCGGATTTCGACATCTTGGCGCTGCCATCGCGCAGGGACATGATGCGTGCAGCTTCGGCCGGGATGATCGGATCGGGCAGGGTGAAAACCGGGGCGTCTTCGCTGGCGAAATCATTGTTGAACTTCTGCGCGATGTCGCGGGCCAGCTCCAGGTGCTGCTTCTGGTCTTCGCCCACCGGCACGTGGGTCGCCTGATACAGCAGCACGTCGGCGGCTTGCAGCACGGGGTAGGTGAACAGGGCGACGGACTGGCCCTCGCGGTTCTTGCCGGCCTTGTCCTTCCACTGGGTCATGCGATTGAGCCAGCCCATGCGGGCGGTGCCATTGAGCAGCCATTGCAGCTCGGCGTGCTGGGGCACCTGCGCCTGATTGAACAGCACGCTGCGATCGGGATCGATCCCGCAGGCGACGAGCGCGGCGGTCATTTCAAGGGTTGCCGCCTTCAGCCCTGCCGGATCATGCGGCTGCGAAATGGCGTGGAGATCGGCGAGGAAGAACAGCGCCTCGGACCCTTCGTCCATGGCATCCTGCATCGCCGCCCAGTTGCGGATCGCCCCGAGGTAATTGCCGAGGTGGAGATTGCCGGTGGGCTGGATGCCGGAAACGACGCGCATGGTTATTCGATCTCCAGGATTTCGTCGTCGGCCTTGATGCGGGCCGCGCGTCGCCGCCGTAGCTGGCCGACAAGGTCCTTGTCGAGCGCGCCGACAAGCAGGGCGGTGCCGAAGAACACGATGCTCCCGGCGCCGACCAGCACTGCGAGCGACCAGACCTTTTCGATGATGTTGCCCGCATAGCGATCGGCCATCAGCGGCATCAGATACCACAGCACCGCTGTCATGCTTGCCGTGGCGATCAGCTGGCGGGCGACGCGGCTCATGAGCCGGGGCGTGAAGTGGAACCACCCGCGCCTGTGCAGGATTGCGTAGAGCAGCAGGCAGTTGAGGCTTGCCGAAGCCGCTGTCGCCCCGGCAAGGCCGACAATCCCGAACCGCTCCACGACATAAAGGTTCACCGCGATGTTGAAGATCAGCGATGCGAGCGCGGTCCATACCGGCGTGCGGGTGTCCTCGCGCGCGAAGAAGCCGGGGTTCAGCACCTTGACGATCACATAGGCCGGCAGTCCCGCCACCAGCGCGGTGACGATGTTCGCCATGATCGCGCCATCAGCCGGGGTGAATTTGCCGCCGACGAAAAATGCGGTGCAGAAGGCCGGCGCACACACCGCCAGCGCGGCGGCGGCAGGCAGGGTTAGCAGGGTTGCGATTTCAAAGGCGTTGGCCTGCAACCGCTGCGCCTCCTTCTGGTCGCCGGTATGGATGTGGCGGCTCAGCATCGGCAGGATCGCCGTGCCCAGCGCAATCCCGACAATCCCCAGCGGCATCTGGTTCAGCCGGTCTGCGAGCTTCAGCAGGGTCAGCGAGCCCTGCGGCAGCGAGGTGGCAAAGAAGGTGTCGACCAGCTGGCTGATCTGGTAGATTCCGGCCCCGAAGGTTGCAGGCAGGATCAGCATGCCAAGGCGCCTCACCTCTGGGGTCAGGCGCGGCAAGGTCACCTTCAGCCGCACGCCCGCACGCCTGGTCGCCCAGGCGAGATAGGCAAGCTGCGCCGCGCCCGAGATCGAAACGGCAGCAGCCAGCACGTGCACCACCACCACATCATTGCCCGTGCCCCCGCGCCAGTAATCGCCAAGGATAATGCCTGAAATCAGACAGATATTCAGCAGCACCGGCGCGGCTGCTCCGGGGCCGAAACGGCTACGGGCGTTGAGCAGGCCTGAAAGCATCGCCACGAGGCTGATCAGCCCAAGATAGGGGAAGGTCACCCGGCTCAGGAACACGGAGAGTTCGAATTTGCCGGGCACGCTCGCATATTCGCGTGCCAGCAGCCAGACGATGCCGGGCATGGCGATCATGCACAGGGCGCTGAAGGCCAGCAGCACCCACACGAACACGCTCAGCACATCATTGGCAAAGGCGGTTGCGGCTTCCTCACTGCCCGGCTCCCCGTCCCGCCCGTGCAGCGCGCGGCTGTAGAGCGGCACGAAGGCGACGCTGAAGGCGCCTTCGGCAAACAGGCGGCGGAAAGTGTTGGGCAGGGTAAAGGCGAGCTGGAAGGCATCGGCGGCCAGCCCCGCCCCCCGCGCGCGCGCCAGCAGGATGTCGCGGACAAAGCCGAACCCCCGGCTGACCGCGGCCAGCCCGCCGATGGTGCCGACGTTCCTGATCAGGCTCACAGTTGGTCCGCCCCGCGCAATGCGATCAGGCGTTGCCCGTCACCGGCGCAATCCGATCCCCGCCGCCCG
>JAGKSZ010000144.1 GCA_018991295.1 Porphyrobacter sp.
GCCGCTCTTCCGATCTAGGGCAAGCAGGCTCACCCCCCATAACGCCATCGCTGCGCCTGACAGGGTCAGCACCTTTTTCTGCTCGCGCAGTTCGTCGGCATCCTCGACATTGAGGAACCGCGCCCCGGCGCCGGGGCTGGCCGCGCCCAGCACGATACCCAGTCCGATCACGGCATAAAGCACGCCGATCAGCGCGGCGATGGTCGCTGAAACACTCAGCCCCCCAACAACGCTGCTGTCGATGAAACGCAGCAAGCCAGCGCTCGCCGCGAAACCTGCAATACCGCCAATACCTGCGGGGATCAGCAGCTTGCGCACCCAGCGCGGGGTAGCGGGGGATTTTTCTTCGCTCATCATGCTTCTGGCTCCCAATGATCGATAAACAGATCCGGCACGCCCACCCCGAACAAGCGCGCCATGCGCAGCGCAAGGGGAAGCGAGGGGTCATATTTGTCAGTCTCAACCGCGTTGATCGTCTGCCGCGATACGCCAAGGCGCCGGGCAAGCTCGCCCTGGCTCCAGCCCTGTGCCTCGCGGTAATGCTTCAAACGGTTTTCCACGTGCCGGTCCGACAATGAATTGAACAAGTGCATCCGGAACCCAAGGCGCGGATCGGAAAGATTCGCTCGTGATCCTGACAAGACCTCTTTACAGACAAGAACTCTTGTCAGTCAAGAGTTCTTGTCACCCTTCCACGCTGGTCGTCGCAGGAAACCATTTTCCTACTCGTGCAAATCCTGCTCAATCCGCCGGCCTCACCTGCCATACGGAGGCCCTTGCGATGCCCTACCAGCCTTCAACCCCGTTGCTTGAATTGATGCGCAAGCTTGCCGCCCTGCCCGGCGCGGCACGCCCGCGCCCAAGGCGCGACATCAGCGCACAGGGGATCGCGCTCATCAAGCGGTTTGAGGGCTGTGCGCGGCTGCGACCCGATGGGCTGATTGAGGCCTATCCCGATCCCGGCACCGGCGCTGACCCGTGGACCATCGGCTGGGGGGCGACTGGCGCAGACCGCTTCAATGGCGGCACCATCGGCCCCGCCACCCGTTGGACGCAGACGCAGTGCGACGCCCGATTGGTAGAGGACCTTGCCCGGTATGCCGCCGAAGTTGCCGCTGCGATCGGCGGGGCGCTCACCACCCAAAGCCAGTTCGATGCGATGGGCAGCTTCCACTACAACACCGGCGCCATCGCCCGCGCGACGCTCACCCAGCGGCATATCGCAGGCGACCATGCGGGCGCGGCGCGGGAATTTGCCCGCTGGAACAGGGCAGGCGGCCGGGTGCTGCAAGGGTTGGTCAGGCGCCGCGCGGCCGAGACAGAATTGTATCTCGCCTGATCAGTAGTCGCGCGAAACCTGCACAAGCACCGAATCGCGCCCGATGGTCGATACCGTGCCGAGGAGCGCCAGCCAGCTTGTGATGCGGTATTCGACCTGGGTGGCGCTGTAGCCACGCCCATCGGTCACCAGTTCGACATAGATCGACCGGGTGATGTTCTTGCCGATCGCAATTCCGGTTTGCCGACCGGTCAACGGATCGGCGCTGACGATGCGCAACTGATCGAGCCCGATTGATCGGCGCAAGGCTCCGATCGGGTCAAGGCCCCCACCCCCGCCTTGCAAGGCGGCAACGGCCGCTGCCAACTGCACAGCATCAGTCGCAGACAGGGAGGTGACCGAGCCGCCGAACAGCAACCGCGCGAGGATTTCTTCCTCGGGCAGGGCCGGATCGCTTGAGAAGGCGATATTCGGCGTCTGGGCGTTGCCGGTGATCGCGATATCGACATTCGTGCCGTTCTTGCTTGTCTCTGCCAGCACATCGAGGCGCGGATTGATGGGTTCGCCCACATCGAACAGGATCCGCCCGCGGGTCAGCTCGAAACGGGTGCCTGCGAAGGTATAATCGCCGCGTACCAGCCGTGCGGTGCCGCCAATGCGCGGGTCTTCCACCGTGCCGCGCAGGGCGATGTCGATCCCCCACTCGCTTTCCAGCCCCAGCCCTTCCACCGCCACGCGGTTCGGTGCGGTGGCATTGACAAGATAGCGCCACGCAGCATCACGCGCGGACACCTGCGATCGCACGCGGCGGTCTTCTCCGTTGATTTCGCGCGTGGCGATTCTTGGCAGGGCATTGTCCTCGGCCGCTGTGCCCAACGCCCAGCGCGCACGATCGATTGTGACGCGCCCGGCAATCGTTCCGCCAAGCCCGTTGGAGACGATCCGCAAGGGGCCGGTGATGGTCGCCTGAAGCCCGTTGGCATCGAGCAGCCGGGCCCCCTTTACCGCCGCCCGAAGATCAAGCGCGGGGCCGCGCCCGCCGCCGATCTGTGCAAGATCAATCGTGCCGCTGCCGCTCACCGTGCCTCCGCCAGCGGTCAACCCGGCGAAGCTCACCAGTTCCAGCTGCGATCCGGCAAAGCGCCCGCGCGCCTTGACCTTGGTAATGCGCGTGCCGGTGAGTGGGCTCTGCACGGTCAGATCATCGCTGGCCACGGTCCCGGTGATGCGCGGATCGGCCAGCGTGCCGGCGGCGCGCGCGGCGATACGGACCGGGCCGGCCAGATCGAAAGCCTCAATCGCCGCGAGCCGCCACAAGGTCTCGGCCGCGCCATCAAAGGCAAGGCGCGCCGCGAGCCGCCCGCGCGACAGACGTTCGCCCAACGCGCCATCCTGGGAAAGACCGGTGATCGCCACCGAAACATCGCCGCGCCGCCCATCGCCCTCGAACAGGCGCGCAGCAGCGCTCAGGCGCTCGGCCTGCAGGTCGACAACGCCGATGACGTTGATAGGCTTGGACGACAGCACCAGCCCGGCGCGGCTAAAACGGTCAATTCGCCCGCGCGCCTGCGCCGTGGGCGGCGCGCGGCCGGATTGGCGATAGTCGATTACTCCGGTCAGCCGCCCCCCCAGACCAAGGTCTGCCCCCGCCAGATCAAGGAGCCGCAAGGGCATCCTGGAAAGCTTGAGTTCAAGCGCGGTGGTGCCATCTGCGATGCTCCCTTGCACAATGGCGAAGCCGCCGCCGAAGCC
>JAGKSZ010000016.1 GCA_018991295.1 Porphyrobacter sp.
TGTCCTCGCGGAAATTGGAATGATCGAGCACGCCTTGCAGCGCGTGGGGGTGGAGCATCTGCAAAAGCAGTGCGCGCACCCCGCCGGTCATCATGCCGACCAGATCGGCGTGGACCTGCCGGATCGGCGTATCGCGGGCAAACAGCGCCTCGTCAGATGGCGGGGTGGGCTGCTGGCCGGCGCTCGCATCGTGGAACACCCCGCGCACCTGCGAAACCAGCTTCAGGCGCAGCGATTCGACGGGGTCGGCCATGGGGGGAGTATAGGCACGCTTTGGCGGGGCGAAAGGCGCGCTCGTCAAATTGCGAGGGTGGGGGCGCAAACCACCGCTTGCAGGGCCGCGCCTTGCCGTTTAACCGTCCGCCCGCAATGACAACGATCCCCTCCGGCGCCAGCGCCATGCCCACCCAGCCCGATACCACCATCGACGTGCGCGAGACGTTCGGCATTGATGTCGACTGGCAGGTTCCCGCCTTCTCGGTGCGCGATGAACACGTGCCCGAGACGGACGGGGCCTATGTGTTCGATCCGGACACGACGCTGGCGATTCTCGCAGGCTTTGCGCACAATCGCCGGGTGATGGTGCAGGGCTATCACGGCACGGGTAAATCGACCCATATCGAGCAGGTGGCAGCCCGCCTCAACTGGCCTTCGATCCGCGTGAACCTCGATGCGCATATCAGCCGCATTGACCTTGTCGGGCGCGATGCGATCGTGCTGAAGGACGGGCTTCAGGTCACCGAATTCAAGGAAGGCATCCTGCCCTGGGCCTTGCAGCACCCGGTGGCGCTGACCTTCGACGAATATGACGCAGGCCGCCCTGACGTCATGTTCGTGATCCAGCGCGTGCTCGAATTCGATGGCCGCCTGACCCTGCTCGACCAGAACCGCGTCATCACGCCCAACCCGTTCTTCCGCCTGTTCGCCACCACCAACACCGTGGGCCTTGGCGACACGAGCGGGCTCTATCACGGCACGCAGGCGATCAATCAGGCGCAGATGGACCGCTGGAACATCGTGGTTGCGCTCAACTACCTCAAGCCCGATGTCGAACAGCAGATCGTCAAGTCCAAGACCCCGATGGCCGATGACAAGCTGATCGCGGACATGGTGAAGGTGGCTGAACTGACCCGTCAGGGCTTCATGAACGGCGATATCTCCACCGTGATGAGCCCGCGCACGGTGATCACCTGGGCCCAGAACGCAGCGATCTTCGGATCGACCGGGTTCGCCTTCCGCCTCAGCTTCCTCAACAAGTGCGACGAGGCAGAACGCACGCTGGTGGCCGAATATTACCAGCGCGTGTTCGGGGAAGACCTTCCCGAAGGCGCGGGCAAGAAGCGGTAAAGATGGTGCGGGGCACGCTGTTCCTGCTGATGCTGGCAGCATCGCCGCTTGCGGCGCAGGACACAGCGGTCGCCCCGCCGCCCCCGCCCCCGCGCGCGCCGGACATTCAAGCGCTGCCCGCCACGCGTGTTCCGCGCCATCCGCAGCGTGCCCGTGCGCAAACGGTCAAGGCGGTCGATATCCCGCAGGCCGCCAAGGATGAAGGCCACAATGGCCGGGCAACGTACACCGCCACGGTCGGGGCTGACGGCAAGCTTGTGGCGCTGACGCTCATGGAAAGTTCCATGTCGCCCGCGATTGACGCGGCGGTAAAGGCGCGCGCGGAAAAGCTCTATTACTTCGCGGCCACCGACAAGGACGGCAACAAGACCGAGGGCACCGTCCTTGTGTCGATGGCCTATGCCCGCCACGATTCCGACAGCCCCGGCGGCGGGATTGAAACCTATACCTGCGGCGATCTGGTGCGCGAATGGGACTGGTTCACGGCCGCCAACGCAGGGCGGCGCAAGCTGTTCTGGCCGCACAATGCCTATACCTCGCTCACGTCGGTCGGGATGCTGATGACAGGCGAACGCCCGAGCGCAGAGGAACGCGCCGCCATGCGTGCTTCGCGTGAGGCGAAGTGGGCCAAGCTTATCAAGACCTGCCGGAAGAAGCCTGCGCGCCTGATGCTGCAAGAGGTCGAAGAGCCTGAGGCCTATGCCAATCTGGTCAATTCGTTCTGACCGCTTGCGTGCCAGTGTCATAGGCTGATAACACAGCCCTTAACCATGGCGTTGTTCGACCGATTCTGGAAAGGCTTTCGCGCCCGCGCCGATGAAGGTGCAGGCCCGCCTGCGGGGTTTTTTCCGCTCTACGAATCTTCCCGCCCCATTGACGATGACGACGACGATGATCTCCCGCGTTCGTCCGTTTCTGGCCAGCGCGTGTCCGGTAAGCCTGCCTTCGATGAATGGGACGCCAAGCTCGGGCTGGTGGACGAGGCGCTGGCGGTGGAGGAAAAGCGCCGCCTGCGCTGGTGGCAACGCGATTACTGGCGCAGCCGATCGAAGTGGTGGTGGACAGGGCGCGGCGTGCTCGCTTTCCTTGCCACCTTCGCGCTGCTGATCGGCTGGCTCCCCTTCCCCGCGCCGCTTTCCAAAAGCCTTGAACCCATCGCCCCGCCGCAGGTGACGCTGCTGGCCAGCGATGGCACGCCGATTGCGCGGCAGGGCGCGGTGGTGGAAGCGCCGGTCAAGGTTGCCGACCTGCCGCCGCATGTCATTCAGGCCTTCATCGCCATCGAGGACCGGCGCTTTTACAGCCATTGGGGCATCGATCCGCGAGGCATCGCACGCGCCGCGTGGACGGGCTATGGCGGGGGATCGACGATCACCCAGCAGCTTGCCAAGTTCACCTTCCTCACGCCCGAACAATCGCTCACCCGCAAGGCGCGCGAGGCGCTGATCGCGGTGTGGCTGGAAAGCTGGCTGACCAAGGACGAGATCCTCGAACGCTACCTTTCCAACGCCTATTTCGGTGACAATCAGTATGGGCTGCGCGCCGCTTCCTTACACTATTTCTACCGCCAGCCTGAAAAGCTGCGCCCCGAACAGGCAGCGATGCTGGCGGGGTTGCTGCAAGCGCCCTCGCGCTATGCGCCGACCAAGCATTACGACAAGGCCAAGAAGCGCATGGAGCTGGTGATCGGGTCGATGGTCGCGGTCGGGTATCTCACCCGCGCCGAGGCTGACGCGCTGCCCGATCCGCGCATCGATGTGCGCACGCGCGACGATAATCTGCCCACCGGCACCTATTTTGCCGACTGGGCCCTGCCGCTGGCGCGGGAGGGGATCGATGCGAGCTATTCCAAGCAGACGCTCACCACCACGCTCGATTCCCGGCTTCAGGCGCTGGCCAGCCGGATCGTGGCGCGCGCGCCGCTTGGCCCGAACAAGGGCGGGGCGCAGGTCGCGCTGGTGGCGATGCGCCGCAATGGCGAAGTGGTGGCGATGGTGGGCGGGCGCGATTACGCCAAATCGCCCTTCAACCGCGTCACACAGGCCCGCCGCCAGCCGGGATCGACCTTCAAGACCATCGTCTATCTCGCCGCGCTGGAAAACGGGTGGGAGCCTGATGACACCATCCCCAACACGCCGATCACGCAAGGCAGCTACCGGCCCAAGAACGCGCGGGAGCAGTATTCGGCGCAGATCACGCTGGAAGATGCCTTTGCCTCGTCCAGCAATGTTGCCGCTGTGCGCCTGTTTCAGGCGGTGGGCAGCGACAAGGTGATCGCCACCGCCCGCAGGCTCGGCATCACCGCGCCGATGGCCGAAGGCGATCCCAGCCTTGCGCTGGGCACCTCGGCCATGACGCTGATGGAACTGACCGCCGCCTATGCCGGGATTGCCGCCAATGAATACCCGGTCGAACCCCACGCCTTCCCGCGCGGGGAGCGCAGCTGGTGGGAATGGCTGACAACGCGCACGGATTCGATGTCGTCAGGCCATCACGAAGATCTGGAAGGGATGCTGCGCGCCGCGATCAACCGCGGCACCGGGCGCAATGCATCGCTGCCGATCGCCAATTACGGCAAGACCGGCACCACGCAGGATTACCGCGACGCGCTGTTCGTGGGCTATGCGGGTGATCTGGTGGTGGGGGTGTGGGTCGGCAAGGATGACAACACGCCGCTTGATGGGGTTACCGGCGGCAGCCTGCCGGCGCGCATCTGGCGCGATTTCATGCTGGCCGCGCTCAAGATCGAGGCCGCGCCCGCTCCTGCGGCGAGCGATACCCCCGATCCCGAAGGCCCGGTGCAGCCGCTCGATACGCTGGAGGGCGAAATTCCGCTCGGGCAGGATGGCGCCAGCCTGAAGGTTGACGGGCAGGGCGTGACCCTCCGGCAAGATGGGGTGCCGGTCGAAGTGCGGGTGGATGGCGGCGGGGTGGTGGTCCAGCCCGCGCCTGCGCCAACGCCTCCGCCTTAGACCATCAAAATATTCATCACGGCTGTGGCGATGGGCCGGGCGCGGTCCGATTGCCAGGCTTCCACCGTGACATTCGCATTGCGCCGTCCCAGCCGGGTGATGCGGCCCACGGCAAAGCTGGCCTGCGATTTGCCTGCGGCCAGATATTGCACGGTGATGTTGATGGGCTGGAGCCCCGGATCGCGCCCTGCTGCCAGCAAGGCAGTGCGCAGCGCGGCATAGCCGGCATTTTCCAGCAGGCCTGCGGTTGCCCCGCCGTGGAAATGCTGCGGGCGGCCTTCGACCATGGATCCGAAATCCACCGTCAGCACCGGCATCCCGCCTTCGTCCTCGCCGGTCAGCGTGAGGCCGAGCGAACGGGCATAGGCGGGCAGATCCACCAGATCAGGCATCGCCGCCCCCTTTCAGCGCCGGGTTTCCTTCGCGCGGATCAGCGCCGATGGTCATGAAGCACCCCGCGACATGGGCCACGGGATCGGACAGGTCATCATCATAGGCAATCCCGCGCACAAAGGCGGCAGAGCGGGTGATGCGGTAGCATTCCACCCGGCCCCTGACGCTCGCCCGTTCGCGTGCCGGGCGCTGGTAATCGACCCTGAGATCGAGCGTGGCGACCGGCTGAAAGGTGCCACGGGTTTGCCAGATCGCCATGCCGCTGGCCATATCCATCAGGCTGATGATCGGGCCGGAAGCGAGCACCGGGCGGCTGGCATCGCCCAGCAGATCCTCGCGCCAGGGCAGTTCCAGCTCGACCCAGTTATCGCCCTGTTCGGTGAACCGCAGGCCCAGCCAGCCGGTGTGGCCGTGGCGGAAGAACCATTTGGATGCCTCGCGTGCGTCGAAACGGGGGGTGGGGGTGTTCATGCGCGAGGCCATAGGGGCGCGGGCGGGAGCGTGGCAATCGCAGAAATGCGAGTGGTCTACAGCACCCCGCCTGCCAGCCGGTCGATCGCGCCTTGCAGGATCACGGCGGCGGCATGGCTGTCAATCGCGGCGGCGCGCCGTGCGCGGCTCATGTCCTGCCCGATCATCGCGGCTTCGGCGGCCTGTGTGGACCAGCGTTCGTCCCACAGCAGCACGGGCAGGGCGAAGGCCTCGGCGAGGTTGCGGGCATAGGCGCGGCTGGCCTGTGCGCGCGGGCCTTCGGTGCCGTCCATGTTGCGCGGCAGGCCAAGCACCAGCCCCTTGACCGAGCGGGCGCGGATCAGCTGGCCGAGCGTCTCGCGGTCCTTGCCCCACTTGCCGCGCACAATCGTGGTGCCGTTGGTGGCAAAGCGCCAGCCTGCATCGCAGGTGGCTGTGCCCAGCGTCTTGGTGCCAAGATCGAGGCCAAGCAGCACGCCGCCCGCTTCCCCCACAGCCTCGGCAAAGCCGCGCGCGTCCTCGAAGATCAATTCGCGGCCTTCCATTCGGCCGCCCTGCGGATCACGTCGGCCCTGGTGTTCGCCCAGAACAGCGGCAGGTCATAGACGTGGTAATTGTTGCCCGGCAGCACATAGCTGCCCATTTCCGGCGGCGGGCCGATCAGCAGCAGCCCGCGCTTGTCGCAAGCCGCAGGGACCAGTGCGGGCACGAGGCTGCCTTTCTCCATCGTCCCATCGGGGACCAGCGTGCCCAGATTGTCGCGCTTGTCCGCAGCGCCCCCGATCATCCCGGTGAGCGGGTTGGTGCACAGCATCGGGTCGGTGCCCGGTGCCTTGCCATCGAGCGCGGGGCCGGCCGCATAGGCATCCAGCACCAGCGCGGGATCGGCAGGTTCAGCAAAGCTCGACCAGCTGATGACGCAAGCAGTCTGGCTGGGGGCGGCGCAGGCAGGAATGCCCATCACCGGCAGATCATGCAGGGTCGATACCGGCCAGCCGATCACATAGGCTGCCACCAGACGCGCCGCTGCAGGCGTGCCTTTCACCTCCTCTGCGATCAGGCGCTTGATGTGCAGCGCACCTTGCGAATGGCCCGCCAGCACGATCGGCGTTTTGGGATCGACGGTGGAAAGGAAGAACCGGAACGCCTCGCGCACATCGGCATAGGCCGCGTCAACCGCCTGCCGGCCTTCGGGCGCATCGGTCAGGAAGGCGCCCATGGTTGCCTGCCGGTAACGCGGCGCCCAGATTTCGGATGCGGCGTTGAAGGGGCTGGCCATGCCGCGCAGATAGATGCGGGCGATGCGCTCTGCCTCGGCATCGCCGCCATTCTCCAGCGGGGCGTTCCAGCTGGCGCGGCTGAGGTAGCTGGTGGGGTGGACGAAGAACACGGCAAAGGGGCGCACCGGCGGGGCCGGGCGGCCCGGTGCGACCAGATCGGCAGAGGTCCCAGCCGATGCGGCAGGCGCAGCGCCATCTTGCGCATAGGCCGGTTGCCAGCGCGCCGGATCGCTTACCCCGATACCGGGGCGCGAATACCACATTTTCGGGTCTTCATAGGCGTTCGCTTCCAGCGGCGTGACCGGTGCAAAGGCGACAGAAGGCACGCTTGCCCACTTGGTCAGCTGGGCCGGAAACAGCGCCAGCGCAAAGGCAGCGGCAATCACCAGCACGATGCACAAGGCGACGAGATACAGGAACTTGCGGGCCATGCTTGGCAGTATCCCTCCGGCCTATTTGGCGGGTTTGCTTTCGGCAATTGCCGGGCGCAGGGTGGTCCACGCACGGTCGCCGCGCAGGCTGGAGAACCAGCTGGCCGGGTTCCAGGTGGTCGAGCCATCGAGGCTGAAGGTGATGAACTCCGCGCGCCCGCCGATATTGGCCAGCGGCACCGCCCCGCCAAGCCCGCGCGGCAGCGGCGCACGGCTATCGGCGGACAGATCGCGGTTGTCGCCCATCACGAACACAGCATCGGCGGGCACCTTGTAGGGGCCGAAATTGTCGAGCTCCTGGTTCATGTAATCGATCGTCAGGAAGGTCGCGCCATTGGGGAAGGTTTCGCGCCATGTCGGCGGATCGAAATAGTCCTGCCCGTCCTTGTCCACGCGGCGGAACTGTTCGTAGGCATCGAGGCAGGGGTGCTGCCCGGCCGAATCCTCGCACATCAGATCAGGCTCGAACGGCAGGCGCACAGGCGGCACCACTTCGCGCTTGATGGGCGTGCCATTGAGGATGATCTGCCCGGCGCGCACTTCGATGGTATCGCCGGGCAGGGCGACCACGCGCTTGATGTAATCCTCGTCACGTTCCGGATGCACGGGGATGACGATGTCGCCATATTCGGGCTGTGCAGGCCAGATGCGGGTCGAAGAGCGCGGCAGCAGGTGGAAGCTGGCCGAGGCCCATGACCAGCCATAGGGATATTTGCTCACCACCAGCCTGTCGCCCACCCACAAGGTCGGCATCATCGAGGTGGAGGGGATGTAGAACGGCTTGGCCACAAGGCTATGGAACGCCAGCACCGCCAGCAGCATGATGGCAAGGCCGCGCACTTCGGCAAACCAGTTGATCTTTTCAGGCGTTTGGCTGTCGGTCACGGGCGGGCTTTCAGTGGGGCCGGTTACAGAGGGATGGCTTCGATGATCACGAAGGCCTGCGCCCAGGGGTGATCATCGGTAAGGGTCAGGTGGATGCGCGCCTCATGGCCTGTCGGCGTCATTTCTTCAAGCCGCAAAGCCGCCCCGCCGGTCAGCGCCAGCGTCGGCGCGCCCGATGGAGCGTTTACCACGCCAATGTCCTTCATGAACACGCCGCGCTTGAACCCGGTGCCGACCGCCTTTGAAAACGCCTCCTTGGCTGCGAACCGCTTGGCGTAGGTGCCGGCAATGGTGAAGGGGCGGCGGCGGGCCTTGGCGATTTCGATGGGCGTGAACACCCGGTTCTCGAACCGCTCGCCATAGCGGGCCAGCGAATTCGCGATCCGTTCAATGTTGCAGAGGTCGGAGCCCATGCCGATGATCACGTCAAACCTCCGACGTATATGCTGGATCGGTCGCGCAGCGACCGCAAGGCCGACTGGCCGCTCGCAGCGACGCGACCTTCAGGTCGCATGAGCGAGGATATCGCCCGGCGGAGGCCGGGCGCAATCAACGAAACGCCCTGATTATCACGGCCACCAGCAGGCCCACGGCAACCACGTGGAGCATTACCTGCGCCTTGAACAATGGGTGCGCGAAATCGCCCTTGGCAACCCGGCCTGCGCCAACGAAGCCGAAGATCATCAGCGCCAGCCAGCCCACTGCAAACACCCGCATCACGCCCGTATTGAGCGCAAAGCCCAGAAACCCCACCGCCAGCAGGAACAGCGCGGCCGCGCCCAAGGCCCAGCGTTTCTGTTCCCCGGTGAGGGGCGGGAGGTCAGACGAATTCACCGGGCCTCATCCATAAGCTCGCGCATCCGGCGGATCGCGTTTTCGAGGCCCACAAACACCGCCTCGCCGATCAGATAGTGGCCGATGTTGAGTTCCGCGATCTGGGGGATGGCGGCGATCGGCTGGACATTGTCGAAGGTGAGGCCGTGGCCGGCGTGCGGCTCGATCCCGTTCTTGGCGGCGAGCGCTGCCATATCGGTGATGCGGCGCAGTTCGCGGGTCACGCGTTCTGCGTCCCCATCAAGAAAGGCATGGGCATATTCGCCGGTGTGGAATTCCACCACCGGAGCGCCCAAACGCAGCGCGGCGTCCAATTGCCGCTCGTCCGCTTCGATGAACAGCGAGACACGGATGCCCGCGGCGCGCAGTTCCTCGCAGATGGGCACCAGCGTGTTGTGCATGCCCGCCGCATCCAGCCCGCCTTCGGTGGTGCGTTCTTCGCGCTTTTCAGGGACGATGCAGGCGGCGTGGGGCTTGTGACGGAGCGCGATGGCGAGCATTTCGGGCGTGGCGGCCATTTCGAGGTTCAATGGCAGGTTGGTTGCCGCCTGAATGCGGGCCAAATCCTCATCGCGGATATGGCGGCGATCTTCGCGCAGGTGTGCGGTGATGCCATCGCCGCCGACTGCGGCGACAATCTCGGCCGCGCGCACCGGGTCCGGGTGGTCGCCCCCGCGGGCGTTGCGGATCGTGGCGACGTGATCGATGTTGACGCCTAATCTGAGATGGGAAGGGGTCATTTCGTCTCCACCGGGCAGGCGGCAGCGGCAAGCAGATCATGGGCAAACCCGCTCCCCTGCCACACCTCGCCAAAATCGAAGGGCTTTTCCTGTGAGAAGGCAACAACCGCCATTTGCTTGTCCGGCAGGATGAAGTTGCGCACCTGCACAGCGCCAATATCGCCCCGGCGCTCGACGATCTTCACCGGCGCAGCGCAGCCCTTCAAGGGCACTTCGAACACCCATTGGCCCAGCGCCATGTAGCCCAGTTCGGGATCGCCCCGCCACATTTCGGCCAGCGCGTCGGGGCCTAGCAATTGCCCGCGCATCAAAGCTATGTCGATGGCAAGGATATCGTCCGGCTCGCCATAAAGTCCGGCCGATGCGCCATAGGCTGACAGGTCGACCACCTCCTCGCGCACGCCGTCAATGAAGCCCCAGCGGGTGAATTGCTCACCCGGATAGGCGCCTGCAAATTCAAAGCCGAGCGGCCCGGCGATATCGCGCATGAACAGCTTGTCCCAGCCAAGGCCTGTGACCGCTTCGAGCACCGCGCCCAGCACCATGTAATCGCAGTTGTTGTAAGCCCACTCGCCCCCCGGCGCGCCTGTGACCGGCCCGGCGCAGAAGCCCGTCACCGGATCGCGGCTGCCCTGAAAGCCCGCTTCATAAAAGGCGGGCGTATCGGCAGGGTTGGGCAGGCCTGCGCGGTGCTGGAGCAGGTTGCGCACTGTTGCCGTGCCCGCGTTGGGGGAGCGGAAGGCGGGGAGGTAGGCTGCCACCGGCTTGTCGAGATCGATGCGGCCTGCTTCAACCTCGCGCATCACGAGGATCGCCACCACCTGTTTGGTGACCGAAGCCCAGCGCCATGTCAGGCCATCCGGCCAGCCGCGGCCGGGTTCGGGCAGGAGGCCGGTCCACCCGTAGCGCGGCCCGCCGATCTCCAGATCGTCAAGGCCCTGCGATATGGCGATATCGCCTTCGAACCTTGCGCCGTCGATTACGGCACTCACCCGGTTGAAGGGGAACTCTTCCGCCGATGCCGATGCAGGCAGGCTGAAGGCCACAAGGGCTGCGGCAAGAGTGCGGATCATGGGGGGCGCTATTCCTTCCGGCTGCCGGGTTTTGTTACCTCTACGGCTGCCAGCGCCTCGGGGATGCTGTTTTCGTCATAGGTCGGAAAATCAATGGCGAGCAGCGGATAGAACGGCACGCCCAGATCGACAGAACCGCACGAACGGTCGATGATCGCGCATTCCGCAATCACTTCGCCGCCCTCGCGCCCCACAGCGGCGATAGCTTCGCGGCTGGAAAGGCCGGTGGTGACGACATCTTCCACCATCAGCACCTTTGCACCCGGCGCAAGGGCGAACCCGCGGCGCAGGTGGAAGGTTCCTTCGGGACGTTCAAGGAACAGCGCGTCCTTGCCCAGCGCCCGGCCAACCTCGTGACCAATGATGATGCCGCCCATCGCAGGCGAGACGACGACATCAACCTTTTCAAGCACTTCGGCAGGGATGCCCGCCACCACCGCCTCAGCCAGCCGGGCGGCCCGCGCAGGGTTCATCAGCACCCGGGCGCATTGCAGATAATGCCCGCTGTGGCGGCCCGAGGAGAGCTTGAAATGGCCTTCCAGCAGCGCGCCCGATTGCCGGAACTCGGCCAGAACTTGCTCTTGATTCATGGACGAACTCCTTGGGAAATTTAGGGAATGGCACCGACTTGCGCGAGCGGCACGGGCCCATGCATAATTTTCTCCCTAGAAGCGCTTGAGGCCCTCGGCAAGCATCGCTAAGGGCGGGAATGAGGCAGGCCCACAGGGTCGGCCAAACGCTGTGTGTCGCGGGTCCGAGGGGGCCAGACGCGATGGGCAGTATGGGATCAGATTCGAACCACTTGGACACATTGTCATGGGTCAGAGGGACACCCGTATGAAAAAGCTTTTCCTGGCGGCCGTTGCTGCCGGGCTCGCGGCATTTGCGCCGCTGAGCGCCGTGGCGCAGGACGCCGCCCCTGCTGCGCCCGTTGCGGCTGAAGCGGCCCCGGCTGCTGCTGCCGCCGCCGATCCCGCTGCACCGGCGGCCGAGGCAAGCGCCTACACCCCGATGGCCCCGACCAAGGGCAAGGGCATGCCGACGTCCTATCAGGATGATCCGGCCAAGAGCCTGACCTTCCAGGATCAGTATTCGGCCAACGGCGAATATGCGCTGTGGATGCACGACATGATCCTGCTTCCGGTGATCACCGCGATCAGCCTGCTGGTGCTGGGTCTGCTGCTGTATGTGGTGATCCGCTTCAACCGCAAGGCCAACCCGGTCGCCTCCAAGACCACGCACAACACCGCGATCGAAGTGATCTGGACGATTGTGCCGGTGATCATCCTCGTGATCATCGCCGTTCCCTCGATCACGCTGCTGGCGCGCCAGTATGAAACGCCGCCTGCCGATGCCGTCACCATCAAGGCGACCGGTTATCAGTGGTACTGGGGTTACGAATATCCCGACCACGGCGGCATCGAAGTCATCTCGAACATGCTCGATGAGGCTGCCGCGCTGAAGGCGGGTGAGCCGCACCAGCTGGCGGTGGACAAGCGCATGGTCGTGCCCGCAGGCGTTCCGCTGCGCATCCAGACCACCGCGAGCGATGTGATCCACGCCTTTGCCGTGCCTTCGCTGTGGTTCAAGATGGACGCCGTTCCGGGCCGCCTCAATGAAAAGCTGCTGACCATCAAGGAGCCGGGCGTCTATTACGGCCAGTGTTCCGAACTGTGCGGCGCGCGTCATGGTTATATGCCGATCGTCGTCGAGGCGCTTCCCCCGGCTGAATTTGCCGCATGGGTGAAGTCGCAGGGCGGCGCGATGCCGGGCGAAGCGGCTGAGGCCGCGCCCGCTGCCGAAGCTGCGCCCGCAGCAGCGCCGGCCGCCTGAACCGAACAAAGAACTTGAAGCAGAAGAGTAGCTGATCATGGCAACCACCGCAGAAGGCTTCGACATTCACCACGATCATGGGCATGACGCCCACGATCATGCGGACCACAAGCCGGGCTTCTTTGCCCGCTGGTTCATGTCGACCAACCACAAGGACATCGGCACGATGTATCTGATCTTCGCGATCATCGCGGGGATCGTCGGGGGTGCCATTTCGGGCATCATGCGTGTCGAGCTGGCAGAGCCCGGCATTCAGTACCTCCAGTGGTGGGCCCAGTTCATGGGCGGCGCCAATGATGTGAACACCGCGCTCCACATGTGGAACGTGTTCATCACCGCCCACGGCCTGATCATGGTGTTTTTCATGGTCATGCCGGCGATGATCGGCGGTTTTGGCAACTGGTTCGTGCCGCTGATGATCGGCGCGCCGGACATGGCCTTCCCGCGCATGAATAACGTCAGCTTCTGGCTGACCGTGGCGGGCTTCTTCAGCCTGCTGTTCTCGCTGTTCGTCCCCGGCGGCACCGGCCCCGGCGCGGGCACCGGCTGGACCGTTTATGCCCCGCTCTCGACCACCGGCTCGGTTGGCCCTGCGGTCGATTTCGCGATCTTCTCGCTGCACCTTGCGGGCGCAGGCTCGATCCTCGGCGCGACCAACTTCATCACCACCATCTTCAACATGCGCGCGCCGGGCATGACCCTGCACAAGATGCCGCTGTTCGTGTGGTCGGTGCTGGTCACCGCCTTCCTGCTGCTGCTGGCGCTGCCCGTGCTGGCTGCCGCCATCACCATGCTGCTGACCGACCGCAACTTCGGCACCACCTTCTTCACGCCTGCTGGCGGCGGCGACCCGGTGCTCTACCAGCACCTGTTCTGGTTCTTCGGTCACCCGGAGGTCTACATCATGATCCTGCCGGGCTTCGGCATGATCTCGCAGATCGTGGCGACCTTTAGCCGCAAGCCGGTGTTCGGCTACCTCGGCATGGCCTACGCCATGGTTGCCATCGGCGTGGTCGGCTTCATCGTCTGGGCGCACCACATGTACACCGTGGGCCTCGACGTGAACACGAAGATGTATTTCACCGCTGCCACCATGGTGATCGCGGTGCCGACCGGCGTGAAGATCTTCAGCTGGATCGCGACGATGTGGGGCGGCAGCCTTGAATTCAAGTCGCCGATGGTCTGGTCGCTGGGCTTCATCTTCCTGTTCACCGTGGGCGGCGTCACTGGCGTGGTGCTGGCCAATGGCGGGATCGACGATAACCTGCACGACACCTACTACGTGGTTGCTCACTTCCACTACGTGCTGTCGATGGGCGCGGTGTTCTCGATGTTCGCCGGGTTCTACTACTGGTTCCCGAAGATGAGCGGCCGGATGCACTCCGAACTGCTCAGCCACCTGCACTTCTGGACGTTCTTCATCGGCGTGAACGTGATCTTCTTCCCGCAGCACTTCCTGGGGATGCAGGGCATGCCGCGCCGCTATCCGGACTATGCCGAGGCTTACACCTACTGGCACCAGATCAGCACCCTCGGGTACTATATCATGGCCGGTTCGATGCTGTTCTTCTTCGTCAACATCCTCTACGCGCTGGCCGCCGGCAAGAAGGCCGCTGCCAACCCGTGGGGCGAAGGCGCGACGACGCTCGAATGGACCCTGCCGAGCCCGCCGCCCTACCACCAGTTCGAAACGCTCCCCGTGATCACGGATGCGCACGACTACCACGATCACCGTCCGGTGACGGCCTGATCGGCTCCCTGACCGGAGCATAGGACAAGGGGGAGCGCGGGCCTTGGTCTCGCGCTCCTTCGCAATGGAACCGACACCGCAATGGCAAGCACCGCACCCCAGACAGCAGCCATGATGCCCACCGAGTGGCGTGATTTCTTCACGCTCACCAAGCCGCGGGTCATGACGCTGGTGATCTTCACCGCGATCTGCGGCGTGTTTGCAGCGCCGGGCACCATCCACCCGGTGATCGGCTTTACCGCGATCCTCGCCATTGCCATGGGCGCCGGGGGCTCTGCGGTGCTCAACCAGTGGTGGGAAGCCGATATTGATGCGGGCATGAAGCGCACCATGAACCGTCCGCTGCCCGGCGGCCGGATGCGGCGCGAGGATGCGCGCGATTTCGGGATTTTCCTGTCGGCTGTCTCGATCGTGCTGATGGGGCTTGCCGTGGGCTGGCTGGCGGCATCGCTGCTGCTGGGCGCGATCATCTATTACGCGGTGATCTACACGATGTGGCTGAAGCCGCGCACCCCGCAGAACATCGTCATCGGTGGCGGCGCGGGCGCGTTTCCGCCGCTGATCGGCTGGGTGGCGGTGACGGGCGACATCACCGCCATGCCGCTGCTGCTGTTTGCGATCATCTTCTTCTGGACCCCGCCGCACTTCTGGGCGCTGGCGCTGTTTGTGCAGTCGGATTACGCCAAGGTCGGCATCCCGATGCTGCCCGTGGTGGCAGGCGAGAAGGCGACGCGCCGCCAGATCATGGTCTACACCTTGCTGCTGGCCCCTATCGCGATTGCGCCCTGGGCGATTGGCGGGACCAGCTGGATTTACGGCTCGGTTGCTGTGGTGCTGTCCGCGCTGTTCGTGGTGCTGGCTGTGCCGGTGTTCACCCGGATGCGCGCCGAGGTTGACGCCATGACGCCGGAAAAGGCGCTGTTCAAGTTCTCGATCGTCTACCTGTTCGTGCTGTTCGCCGCGCTGGTGGCAGACCGTGTCGCGGCCTATCAGGGGTGGATTGCATGACGCCCGAGGAAGAGCGCGAATTCCTCCGCCGCCGCAAGGCGCGCAACTGGGTTGTGGCGGGCACGCTGATCTTCTTTGTCGTGCTGTTCTACGCGATCACCATCGTGCGGATCGGCGGGCAGGGCGGCTGATGGCGAGCATTGCGCCTCCTTCTCCTGATGCTTCCCGGCGCAACCTGCGCACGGGCGCCTTTGCCTTTGCAGGCGCATTGGCGATGCTGGGGCTGGGCTATGCCTCGGTGCCGCTCTACCGGTTGTTCTGTCAGGTCACCGGCTTTGGCGGGACAACGATGATCGCCAGCGAAAGCAAGGCGCAGCGCGCAGCAGCGGCTGCGACAGGCCAGAAAATCTCGATCCGCTTCGATGCGACCACCGCGATGGGCATGCCGTGGACCTTCCGTCCGACGCAGGCGACCGACACCGTCACCATCGGTGAACGCGATATTGCCACCTATACCGCTCGCAATGACAGCGAATTTCCGATCACCGGGGTCGCCAGCTTCAATGTCGAGCCGGAACAGGCGGGCAAGTATTTCAACAAGATCCAGTGCTTCTGCTTTACCGAGCAGACGCTTGCACCGGGGCAGGAAGTGACCATGCCGGTGCTCTACTTCGTCGATCCGGCGATGCTGGATGATCCCAACATGAAGGGTGTCGAACAGATCACCCTCAGCTACACTTTCCACCGCGCCGAGGACCCGGTAAATCCGGTTCCGGAGCGTAACAACTGATCCGCTAAACCCAGGGACGGGAACGACCACATGGCTGGCAAGGCAAACCACGATTACCACATTCTTGAACCCGATATCTGGCCGCTGGTCGGCTCGCTTTCGGCGCTCACCTTCACCAGCGGCATGGTGCTGAGCTGGCACCCCGATTTGTTCGGGGCGGCATCCAGCTTTGTCATGTGGGCAGGGCTTGCGGGCCTGATCGCCACCTTCTTCATGTGGTTCAAGAACATCGTGATCGAGGCCGAGCGCGGCGATCACACGCCGGTTGTGCAGCTGCACATGCGTTACGGCATGATCCTGTTCATCGCTTCTGAAGTGATGTTCTTTGTCGGCTGGTTCTGGAGCTTCTTCGATTTCGCGCTGTTCCCGACCGCGCTCGAATATGACCATGCGACCGGCGCGACCACCAGCCTGTTCGGCACGGAAGGCGCGATTGCGACCTTCATTCCTGAAGGCATGGAAGTGCTCGATCCCTTCGCGCTGCCGCTGCTCAACACGCTGATCCTGCTGTGTTCGGGCACCACGGTGACTTGGGCGCACCACGCGCTGATCCACGGTGATCGTCAGGCATTGAAGCAGGGCCTGTGGGCGACCATCGCGCTGGGCGCGCTGTTCAGCTGCATTCAGGCCTATGAATATGCAGCCGCGCCCTTCGGCTTTGGCGGCAACACCTATTCGAGCGCCTTCTACATGGCGACCGGCTTCCACGGCTTCCACGTGCTGATCGGCACGATCTTCCTCGCCGTGTGCCTGTACCGCGCCTATCTCGGCCACTTCACCCCGCGCCAGCACTTCGGCTTCGAAGCGGCGGCGTGGTACTGGCATTTTGTCGATGTGGTGTGGCTGTTCCTGTTCGTCGCCATCTATGTGTGGGGCGGCTGGGGCGCCGAATACCACTGATGAAGGCTGGGCCTTCCGGTCCGGGTGAAAACAAGGGGCAGCCGGGACTCGTTCCGGCTGCCCTTTCCGGTTTGTGCCCCCGCTGCGGGGCGACGACGCTGTTTGCAGCCCCTGCCGCGCTGGCCGATGAATGCGCGGGGTGCGGGCTGGATTTCCGCAAGCTGGAGCGCGGCGGCAGGTTTGTCGGCGTGGTCACGATGCTGCTGGCGCTGGTGCTGATCCTCGCCGCGCTCACCGTTGATGAATGGCTGAGGCCGCCCTTGTGGGCGAGCCTCGTGTTCTGGGGGCCGGTTACGGTCGGGAGCGTGATTTTTGCGCTCAGGTTCTACAAGACCATGTGGGTCTATCACCAATACGAGGAACGCCAGCAGCCATGATCCGCCGCGATTCGGTCCGCCGACCGCCGATCCTGCCCACCATCATCGTTGCCCTTGCTGTGGCCACCATGATCGCGCTGGGCATCTGGCAATTGGGCCGCATGTCTGAAAAGGAGGCGCTGATCGCGCGTTATCAGGCTGCAGCCAGTGACAGCGCCGAAGTGCCGTTTCCGGTCGACGATAATGCCGCTGACAGCTGGTTCCGCCGCAGCCGCATTTCGTGCGGGCGGGTGCTCGACATCACCACCGTTTCCGGCACGGCCGCATCGGGCCAGAAGGGTCTGGCGGTGCGTGCGACCTGCACCGAGGGCGCTTTCGGCGTTCCCATCACCATCGATATCGGCTTCACCCGCGAGATGGTGACCCCGCAATGGGAAGGCGGCGAGGTGACCGGCGTGATCGCCCCCGGCCCGCGCCTTGTGGCCGATCCGCCAGCCGCCGGTTTGCAACCGCTCGCCAAGCCCGATCCCGGTGACCTGCCCAACAACCACCTCGCCTATGCCGGGCAGTGGTTCTTCTTCGCGCTGACGGCGCTCGTCATCTACGTGCTGGCATTAAAGCGGCGAGGGCGCTAACCCGCGCCCCCATGCAATACGTCTCGACACGCGGGAGCGCGCCGGCGCTCGATTTCGAAGGGGTGACGCTGGCAGGGCTTGCCAGCGACGGGGGCCTCTATGTGCCCGCCGAATGGCCGCGTTTCACCGAGGCCGAGATCAGCGCCATGCGCGGCCTTGCCTATCCCGATCTTGCCGCGCGGGTCATGGCGCCCTTTGTCACGCCCAGCCTGACCGAAGACGAACTGCTGGCAATCTGCCACAAGGTCTATGGCGATTTCGGCCATGCCGCGGTTGCCCCGCTGGTGCAGCTTGACCAACAGCACTGGCTGCTTGAACTGTTCCACGGTCCGACACTCGCCTTCAAGGACGTGGCGCTGCAACTGCTCGGCCGGTTGTTCGAAACCTTCCTCGCCCGCCGCGACCAGCGCCTCACCATCGTCGGCGCGACCAGCGGGGATACCGGATCGGCGGCGATCCATGCGGTTGCCGGGCTGGAGCGGGTCGAGATTTTCATGCTCCACCCGCGTGGCCGGGTCAGCGATGTGCAGCGCCGTCAGATGACCACGGTGCTGAGCCCCAATGTCCACAACCTCGCCATCGAAGGCAGCTTCGATGATGCGCAGGCCCATGTGAAGCGGATGTTCACCGATGGGGATGTGACCGCGCGGCTTAACCTTGGCGCGGTCAATTCGATCAACTGGGCGCGGCTGATGGCGCAGGTGGTCTATTACTTCGCATCCGCGCTGCAACTGGGCGCGC
>JAGKSZ010000145.1 GCA_018991295.1 Porphyrobacter sp.
GATTTGCTCGTGGTGGAGATTGCCGAATTGCGGGGCCGCGAGAGCGGCGCCGCGATCTATGCCAGCCTCGCGCAGTCCCCCGGCCAGCCAGCGCTTGCCGACCGCCTTCCACCTGATTTGCGCCCCCAGCTGGCCGCCATGCTGGAGCGCGGCGGGTTGGAGCCCGATCGCTTCTCAGCTGAAGAAACCTGGGCTGCAGCCATCACTCTTGCCCGCATCGATGCGACAGGTGATCCGGCCCATGGTGTTGACCGGGCGTTGATCGAGGAATTCTCGGGCCGCCGTCCGGTGCGCGAGCTGGAGGGTTTGCGCGGCCAGCTTTCAATTTTCGATCGCCTGCCCGAAGTCCAGCAGCGCGTCATGCTGGCGGCCGTGGTGCGCGAGAGCGACAAGGCCCGCCGCGATCCGGAGCGCCTGCTACGCGCGTGGCTGGCGGGTGATGCGGTCACCATCGCAGCATCAACCCGCGAGGGCTTTCTTGCCGATCCTGCCTTGCGCGAGGCCCTGCTGGTGGGGCGCAACCGGCGCTGGACTGCGGCGCTGGCGACCCTGCTGCGCGGTGCCCCGCGCCCGCTCGTTGCGGTGGGCACAGCGCATCTGGTCGGGCCCGATGGCCTTGTCGCCATGCTGGAAGCGCAAGGCTACCGCGTCCGCCCCATTCCCACAGCCGCGCGCCCTGCCCCCTAAGCGGCTTGCCTTTTGAGGCGCTTCTCTCTAAGGGCCCGCGCTTCGATGCTGACCGGTCATCCCTGGAGGCGGTCGCATCGGTGACTACTGCAATCTAACACGCATTCGAAAGGCATCCGTATGAGCGAGACTCTTACCCTGCCGGCCGAAGCGCGCGAACGGGCTGGCAAGGGAGCCTCCCGAGCACTTCGCCGCGATGGTCGGACCCCTGCTGTCATTTATGGCGGCAAGGAAGAACCCACCCTGATCCACGTCGAGCAGAAGGAACTGGTCAAGCAGCTCATGACCGGCCACTTCATGAACTCGATCGTCAACATCGAGATCGGTGGCAAGACCGTCCGCACCCTTCCCAAGGATGTCGCCTTCCACCCGGTGACTGACCGTCCGACCCACGTCGATTTCCTGCGCCTGACCGGCGATGCCAAGGTCGAAGTGTCGGTGCCGGTGGTGTTCGTCAATGAAGATGCCTCGCCCGGTCTCAAGAAGGGCGGCGTGCTGAACATCGTTCGCCACGAACTCGACCTGCTGTGCCCCAACGCTGACATCCCTGAAGAAATCCAGATCGATGTCACGGGCCGCGAAATCGGGGATTCGATCCACATCAGCAGCGTGACCCTGCCCAAGGGCGTGACCAGCGTGATCACTGACCGCGATTTCACCATCGCTACCGTGATCGCACCGTCGGGCCTCAAGAGCAGCGAAGGCGAAGCCGCTTCCGAGTAAGCGCGCCACTAGCCAAGGCTTTACGAGCGCCGGGCTTCCTTTGCGGGAAGTCCGGCGTTTCGTTTTTTGCGAGGGGGCGGTAGGGAACACATCATGCAAATCTGGGTCGGCCTTGGAAATCCCGGACCGCGCTACGCGCTCCACCGGCACAATGTCGGCTTCATGGCCGTGGATGTGATCGCGGACATGCACGGCTTTGGTCCCGTCCAGAAGAAGTTCAGCGGCTGGACGCAGGAAGGCCGCATCGGCACGCAGAAGGTGCTGCTGCTCAAGCCTGCCACTTTCATGAACGAGAGCGGACGCGCAGTCGGTGAGGCGCTACGCTTCTACAAGCTCGGTACCGAGGCGCTGACCGTGTTCCATGACGAGCTTGATCTTGCCCCCTTCAAGGTGAAGGTGAAGCAGGGCGGCGGCCATGCGGGCCATAATGGCTTGCGCTCGATCGACCAGCATCTGGGGCCAGACTTCCGCCGCATCCGCCTGGGCATCGGGCACCCGGGGCACAAGGACCGGGTCACCGGATATGTCCTGGGCAATTTTGCCAAGGCCGAAGAAGATGATCTGGCCACCATGCTCGGGGCAATCGGGGCCGAGGCCGAATGGCTCGCCAAGGGCGATGACGTGCGCTTCATGAATGATGTGGCGCTGAGGATGCAGGAGTAACCGCCATGACCGCCGCTCCTGCCTACCTTGATGTCAGCGACGCGCAGGGCGCGGCATATTTCGGCACGCCCGACACAGGCGCAGTGGTGATGCTCAACCTGCTGCGTTTTCGCGCAGAGGCAGACTATGCCCATGCCCCTGATCTTGCACCCGTCACCCCGATCAGCGGGCGCGAGGCCTACGCCCTTTACATGCGCGAGATGCTGCCTTTGCTCCGCAAGAGCGGCGGGGATGTGCTGTTTACGGGCGCCAGCGCAGGCTTTTTGATCGGACCACAGGACGAAAGCTGGGATCATGTGCTGCTGGTCCGGCAGGCGAGCAAGGCGAGTTTTCTTGCCTTCGCCAGCGATCCGGAGGCCCAGCGAATTACCGCACACCGGACAGCGGCCATCAGCGATTCCCGCCTTCTGCCGATCCGAGAGGAATAGGGCGATACGGTGCGGCGCGTCCTTATCATTGGCCCATGCGGTTCGGGCAAAAGCACGCTTGCCCGCGATCTCGCCCCGCGCATGGGCTTGCTGCTCACCCACATGGACCAACTGGGCTGGCAGGCAGGCTGGATCGAAACCGAGAAGGGCGAACTCCACGCCCGCCTTGCCGAGGTCGTCGCAAGGGACGAATGGCTGATCGAAGGCAATTACGGCAGCACGCTTGCCCCTCGCCTCTCCCGCGCAGACACAGTCATTTACCTCGACTTCCCGATCAGCCTGTGTCTGTGGCGACTGGCAAGGCGCGTTTTCACGCATCGCGGCCGGGCGCGGCCGGATATGCCCGAAGGCTGCCCGGAACGCTTCGATGCGGCGTTCTTCTGGTATGTGATGAACTGGAATTCCGGCCCGCGCGTGCGCACCGAAGGGACACTGGCAGGCTACACCGGCAATCTGGTGCGCCTTACCTCGCCCGCGATGCTTGCAGATTGGCGCAAAGCCAATAACCTTGACTGAGATCGTTTCAGCCAAGGATTTGCCCTCAGGACCCGAAACCGCCGCACTCTGCTTGCAGGGGCCGCCGCAACCGCCACCCTCGCAGCCCAGCGCACGAACGCTGCCGAGCCGGCGTTCAACCCCGACATCAGCCTCAAGGGCAAGAGCGTGCTGATCACTGGCTGCTCCTCAGGTTTCGGACGGCTCGCGGCCGAGCTGCTGGCGCGGCAGGGGGCCAAGGTGTTTGCGACAATGCGTGGCATACCCCGGCCCGAGGCCGTCGAGCTGATGGGAGTGGCCGCGCGCGATAAACTCGACCTGCACTTGATCGGGATCGATGTGACTTCCGATACCCAGTGCAGCGCCGGGGTGCAGGCCGCCGAGAAGATCAATGGCGGACCGCTCGATGTACTGGTCAACAATGCTGGCATCGGCATCACTTCGCCTATCGAGGTGCAGGACATGGAGGCGACCCGCCTGATGTTCGAAACCAATGTCTTTGGCCCCCACCGCATGGCCCGCGCCGTGCTGCCGGGGATGCGCAAGGCGGGCAAGGGTCTGATCATCCAGATTTCAAGCCAGCTGGGCCGCGTAATCACGCCTTGGTCAGGCCATTATTCCGCCACCAAGTTCGCGCTGGAAGCGATGAGCGAACAGCTCGCCTATGAGCTGGTCCCGCACAATATCGACGTCTCGATCATAGAGCCGGGCGGCTATCCGACCAAGGTGTGGGTCAACCGCAATGCCTATTCGCAGGCTCTCAAAGCGCGGGCTGAGGCAGTCCACACCGATGGCTACCCGCAACAGGTCGCCCGCATGGGGACCGAAGACGGATCGGGACGCAGCAATGATCCGTTGGACGTGGCCCGTGCGATTTCCGCGCTGATCGCGCAGCCCCCCGGAACTCGCCCGCTGCGCCTGCCAGTCGCGCCCGGCAACAAGCCGCAGGTGCCGATCAACGAGGTGACAGCGCGGGTGCAGTCCGAATGGCTGAGCGGCTCGCCCGTGATGGGCCCACTGATGCGCGCGGTGCATGGGCGGTGAGGCTCTAGCCTTTCGCCCCCCTCCCCGCTAAGGGCTCGCGCTTTCCAGATAGTCAGGGCACAATCATCATGGGTTTCCGTTGCGGGATCGTCGGCCTGCCGAATGTCGGCAAGTCCACCTTGTTCAATGCACTCACCGAAACGCAGGCGGCGCAGGCGGCGAACTATCCCTTCTGCACCATCGAACCCAATGTCGGGCAGGTTGCCGTGCCCGATGAACGCCTCCAGAAGATCGCCGCCATCGCCAAGAGCGCGAAGATCATCGAAACCCAGCTGGGTTTTGTCGATATCGCCGGTCTTGTGAAGGGCGCGAGCAAGGGCGAAGGCCTTGGCAACCAGTTCCTTGGCAATATCCGCGAGGTCGATGCCATCGTCCACGTCCTGCGTTGCTTTGAGGATGATGACATCCAGCACGTCGCCAACAAGGTCGATCCGATTGCGGACGCTGAAGTTGTCGAAACTGAACTGATGCTCTCCGATCTCGAAAGCCTCGAAAAGCGCGTGCCGGCCGCGGCCAAGCGCGGGGCGGCGGGCGACAAGGAAGCCAAGGCGATGGCAAGCGTGCTGGGTCAGGCGCTCGAACTGCTGCGCGAAGGCAAGCCTGCGCGCCTGACCGTGCCGAACGATGACGAGGAAGCGCGCCTGTTCCGGCAGGCCCAGCTGCTTACGGCCAAGCCAGTGCTTTACGTGTGCAACGTCGCAGAGGAAGACGCCGCGACCGGCAATGCGCTGTCCGAAAAGGTGTTTGCCAAGGCCGCAGCCGAAGGCGCGGAAGCGGTGGTTGTTTCTGCCGCTATCGAAGCCGAGCTGGTCGCCATGCCCGAGGAGGACCGCGGCGAATTTCTCGAAGCCCTCGGCCTTACCGAAAGCGGCCTCGCCCGCGTTATCCGCGCCGGATACAAACTGCTTGGCCTCAAGACCTTCTTCACCTGCGGCCCCAAGGAAGCCCGCGCGTGGACCTTCCCGGCAGGAGCCAAGGCACCGCAGGCAGCAGGCCAGATCCACTCCGATTTCGAACGCGGCTTCATTCGTGCCGAAACCATCGCCTATGATGATTACGTCGCGTTGGGCGGCGAAGCGGGAGCCAAGGAAGCGGGCAAACTGCGTCAGGAAGGCAAGGAATATGTGGTGCAGGACGGTGACGTGCTGCTCTTCAAGTTCAACGTCTGATCCGCGCAGTCTCGCTTTTGTCGCAGGAGCGGCATAGGGGATGCTGATGCGTATTCTCCTGCTTATTGCCGCCCTGCTCCTGCCCGCAGGCCTCGCCGCCAAATCTGGTGAACGCCCTGTCACCGTGCTGATCGGGATCGACGGGTTCCGTGCCGATTATCTGGAGCGCGGCCACACCCCTCGGCTTGCCGCGCTGGCCAGACAGGGCGCCAGCGCCGCCATGCGGCCAAGCTTTCCCACCAAGACTTTCCCCAATCATTACGCCATCGTCACCGGCAAGCGGCCTGACCGCAACGGGATCGTCGGCAATTCGATGATCGACCCGCGCCGCCCCGGCGTCATGTTCAGCCTTGGCAATGCCACGCAGGCGCTCGATCCGTTCTGGTGGAGCGAGGCCGAGCCTGTGTGGATCACCGCCGAACGCGCTGGTCTGCGGACGGCAACGATGTTCTGGCCGGGCAGCGAAGTGCCCTTCGAAGGCACCCGCCCCGCTGATTGGCTGCGCTATGATCAGAACGTGACCAATGTGCAGCGGGTCAACACCCTGCTCGACTGGCTCCGGCGTCCAGCCAGCATCCGCCCTGCCTTTGCAACGATCTATTTCGACACGGTCGATACGCAGGGCCACCGGTTTGGCCCTGACAGCGATGAAGTGAACGCGGCGCTGGCCGAAGTCGATACGCGAGTGGGTGAGTTGGTTGACGGTGCTGCCAAGCTGGGCGTGCCGCTCAATATCGTGGTGGTTGCCGATCACGGGATGCGCGCAACCGATGATGCCCGCGTAATCCAGCTCGATACGCTGATCGACCGCGCCAGTTACATCGCAGTTGAAACCGGCCCCTATGCCGCGATCG
>JAGKSZ010000146.1 GCA_018991295.1 Porphyrobacter sp.
AGCGGATCGCTGATCTTCGTTGCGTCCGGAATGGCGCTGGCTTTCTCGTAGGCCTCGGGCACTTCGCGGGGATCGCCCATGTAGCGTTCGGTGTAATGGGTATCGTAAAGCTCCCAGCGCGTCACCGGCGCGCCGGAAATGCCCGCAGCATAAAGGCCGGGATCGGCTTCAAGCTGCTTCAGCGTCATATAGCCGCCATAGGACCAGCCATAGATCGCGATTCTTTCGGGATCGACAAAATCGAGCCCCTTGAGAAACAGCGCGCCCGCCTTCTGGTCGCGCACCTCGGCACCGCCCATCGCGCGGTAGAGCGGCTGTTCGAAATCCACCCCCCGGTTGGCCGATCCGCGATTGTCGAGCTGGAACCAGATATAGCCCTTGTCGACAATCGCCTGCGCCAGCGCCCCGCCCCAGCCCTTGGTCACGGTCTGCGGACCCGGCCCGCCATAGTGCTGGAAGAACACCGGGTAACGCTTGCCCTTCTCCATCTTGGGCTTGAGCATCATCCAATGCAGCGGGGTGCCGTCCTCGGCGGGAATCGTGCCATATTCGGGCGTGACATGCCCCGCGAGGAAGGGCGCGTAGGGATGACCGCCTTCGACGCGGTTCTCTTCAATCCACGTGATCCGCGTGCCTTGTGCATCGGCCAGATAGCTTTGCGGCGGCTGGTTCGTCGCGGAGCGAGAGATCAGCAGGCGTTGCCCGGTCGCGTCCATGCTCGCAGCGTTGGTGTAAGCTGGATCAGTAAGCCGCTGCGGCTGCGCACTGCCGCCCAATGAAGTGCTATAGACCTGCTGGGTCAGCACGCCGCTGGTTGCCTGAAAGAAGACCCGGTCCTGCGCCTCAGCAACCCCGACCAGCCCGGTTACCGGCTCGCTCATGTCGGTAAGCTTGGTCCAGTTGCCATCGGCAAACAGATAGAAATTGCCGATCCCGTCACGCTCTGACCACCACAGCAGGCGGCCATCCTTGAGGAAGCGGTAATTGTCCGACAGATTCACCCAGTAATCAGGCCGCGCGGCGGTTTCCGTGAACCACACTTGGGAGGCGCCCGTTGCCGGATCGACCTTCAGCATGTCGATCTTTGTCTGCGCCCGGTCCTGCCGCTGGACATAGATGGCGCTGCCATCCGGTGCCCAGTCAACGCGGGCAACGTAGATATCGACATTCAGCCCAAGGTCGATCTTCACTTGCCCCGTCCCGTCCGGGTTCATCACGAACAGTTCGACCACCGCGTTATCGGTGCCTGCCGCCGGGTAACGCTGGTCATAGACCTTCGTCCCCTTCGCACCGATTGCCGCGCGGGTGACGATGCCGACGCTGGCTTCATCGGTTCGCTGGACGACGATGCGCTTGTCGTCCGGGCTCCACCAATAGCCCTGCAACCGCGCCATTTCCTCCTGCGCGACGAATTCCGCCTCGCCCCAACGGATCGTATCGGCCTCGCCTGCCGGCGTGATCGGTTGCGCTTCACCGCCAACAGTCCCGACCCACAGCCGCCGATCCCGCACAAAGCTGACATAGCCGCCCTTGCTTGAAAGCTTGGGGTTGAGTTCGGTGCCTTCTGTATCGGTAAGGCGCGTCACTGTGCCATCAAGGCGTGCCAGAAACAGATCGCCATCCAGCGGCACCAGCACGCCGCTGCCATCGCTTGCCCACTGGTAGGAGATGATCCCCCTCAGGCCCGCCACCCGCGCCCGCTCGCGCTGCATCTTTTCGTCCTCCGAAAGCTCGCGCCCTGAGCCGAGCTTTTCGGAATCCACCAGCATCCGCCATTCGCGGGTCGTGATGTCGAAGCCCCACAGGTCATAACGATCGCGGTCGTCGGCCCGGTTCCTGAGCAGGGTGAGATAGCGCCCATCGGGCGAGAGCCGCACCTGCCGCGGCGCGGGGCCATCAAGGCCGGGCGAGGCGAACACGCGCTCAAACGAGAGATTGGGAGCAACCTCAGCCATGGCGCCTGTCTCCGCCAGAACGGGCGATGTCAGGCAGGTTGAAAGAGACAGGGCAACAGCAGCAAGAACCGAACGCATCCAAAGCTCACCTCGTCATGTCGCGCCGCCGGAAGAACAGCGCGCCGATGCTCCTCGCAATGACGCGCTGGAATGGCAAGGGGTGCAAACGAAAAGGGCGGCACCTTGCGGCACCGCCCTTCGATATTCGCTGGCTGCGAGAGCCTTACGCCTTGGGCGCAGAGGCCTTGCGCTCGACGATGCGCGCGCTCTTGCCGGTGCGGCCGCGCAGGTAATAGAGCTTGGCGCGGCGCACCACGCCGCGGCGGACCACGGTGATGCTTTCGACGATCGGCGAGTAGAGCGGGAAGACGCGCTCGACGCCTTCACCGAAGCTCATCTTGCGCACGGTGAAGTTCGAACCCATGCCGCGGTTCGAGCGAGCGATCACGACGCCTTCATAGGCCTGAATACGCTCGCGGTTGCCTTCCTTCACCTTCACGCCGACGCGGACGGTGTCGCCTGCGCGGAATTCGGGGATGTCCTTGCCGGACTTGGCGATTTCTTCGGCTTCAATCTGCTGGATCAGGTTCACTGGTCCGGTTCCTTAGTTGTGCGCCGCGCGCCAGAGGCAGGTTGGACCCGAGCGCCCTCATAGCGCTCCCACAAGTCCGGCCTGCGTGACCGTGTGTCATCTTCGCTCCTTGCCTTGCGCCAAGCAGCGATCTTCGCATGATCCCCCGATCGCAGCACTTCGGGGATCGTGCGCCCTTCCCATTCCTGAGGTCGGGTGTAGTGCGGGTATTCAAGGAGGCCGTTTTCATACGACTCCTCCTCCCCGCTAGAGGCCGCGCCCATTACGCCGGGAATGAGGCGAATGCAAGCGTCAAGGATGGTGAGCGCCGCCATCTCCCCGCCGGACAAGACGATGTCGGCAAGGGAGACCTGCTCGATCTCGGGCCGGGCCTCGAACAGGCGTTCATCGAAGCCCTCAAAGCGCCCGCACAGGATGATGACGCCGGGGCCTGCCGCGAGTTCGCGGATACGCGCCTGCGTGATCGGCTTCCCGCGCGGAGTCATGGCGAGGATGGGGACAGCAGGGGAAACCGTTCGCCCTGAGCTTGTCGAAGGGCCGCCTTTCTCTTCAGGCTGCGGTTCGGCAGAGAAGGACGGTGCTTCGACAAGCTCAGCACGAGCGGGGTGGGCGGCGATGGCGTGATCCACAGCCCGCGCCAGAACGTCACACTTCAAGACCATCCCCGCCCCGCCGCCTGCGGGTGTATCATCGACGGTGCGGTGCTTGTCGGTGGCAAAGTCGCGGATCTGCACTGTGTCGCAGGCCCACTTGCCCTCAGCCATGGCACGGCCCGCGAGCGAATCCCCAAGCGGACCGGGGAACATCTCGGGATAAAGCGTAAGGATGGTGGCGACGAAGGTCATGTCCCACGCGCTTAGGCCCGCGCGCTAACCTCCGCAACCGCCGCAGCCGCCGCCGCAACCCGACCCGCCATCGCTGCTGCCATCGGCGCCGCCGCCATCGCCCTCGCGCTGACGCATCGCATGGACCGGTTCCCACGGCGTGCCCACCAGTACCCCCGCGCCGAACAAAGCCACGGCCAGCGCCGCCTCATCGGGACGCGGCGCTCGGACAAAGCGGCCGTTGCGTTCCCGCAATTCGCGCAAGGTGGCAATCCCGGCAGCGGTTCGCGGGTCGCTTCTGACATAGCGGACCAAGGCAAGCACCACGGTCAGCACCAGCAGGATCACCAGATACCCGGTCGGCTCGCCCACCGCATCCCCCGCACGCTGACGGTAAAGGCCCAGCAGGAACAGTGCGCCAAGCGGCGTGATCGATAACCAGCGCAGCCGGGCATGCTCTTCCGGACGCAGCAACAGCCCGGCCCGCTGCAACCGGGCCGCCGCGCGCTCGGCATAAACGCCGAGCGTGCGGCGCGCATCGGTAAGGGTCATGGGCGCATTGATGGAGAGCAGGGCCTCGCCAGCAGGCAGGATCGCTCCGTCACTGCCCGCAATCAGAAGCTTGCCCTTATCGCCCGGTGCCAAGGCACCGCGCACATACAAATCAGCCAGCAGCGAATCGGTGTGCCGCGTACGCCCACCGGCCAAAACCGCCACGCACTCAAGATCATCGGCCGCCCCGCGCCGTCCGGGGCTGCGCAGGACTGCCGGAATCCACCACGCTGCTGCGACCGCAAAGCCCAACAGCATGATGTAAAACAGCAGGAAATCGCTGCCCGTCCAGGACGAGAACAGCTCCATCACATCATCCTTCCCGCCAGCCAGCCCCCGCACAGCAGAAGCAGGCCCAGCGCCAGCGCGACCCGGCGTGAAAGCATGATACCATCGGAAAAGTTAACGCGGACTGCTTGCGGATCGCGGTTGAAACGCTGGTGGGCACTGGGCCATATGTCAGCGGGAGGCGCGATGCCGAAGGCTGCCTCATAAGCGGCAAGGGTATCGGCATATTGCCGGTAATACCGCGCCCGTTCATCCGGGCCGCCTTCAGTCGGGCCATGGTGGAGATCATCGCCCAGAACGCTTGGGCAGAACACCTTCCAATAATCGCGTGACTAGGTGAGGTGGAGGTGCCAGGCCTGATCGACCGCATCCGATGGCG
>JAGKSZ010000017.1 GCA_018991295.1 Porphyrobacter sp.
TTCAAGCGCCAGCGCCTCGCCAAGCTGCTGGCGGGTCTGGGTGACCAGTTCCCGCCCCTTGTCGAGCGGCAGGGGGGGGATGTCTTCAAGGTTGACGACATACCAGCCCAGATTGCGGGGGCCCTCCAGCGTCTTGGCGGTGCCTTCGGCCATGCTGAACATCAGCACCAGCGGCGGGGCGATGCGCCCCTGCTGGCGGGCGAGCAGTTCGCGGCGCGAAAGGTCGATCGGCTGCCGCTCGAAGCCCTGCTTGCCTTCTGCTGCCATGGCATCGGCAAGGGACGTTCCGGTGCGCACCTTGCCAAGGATGCGTTCGGCCGCCTGCTTGGCGAGCACGGCGCCCTGTGCGCGCTTCCAGCCGGCAATGGCGGCATCCTTGATCTCGGCCAGCGGCGGGGCGGAGGCCTCATCGATCTTGGCGACTTCGAACACCACGAACTGATCGCCGGCAACAGGGGCAAGCTGGGGCGCGCTTTCCTCCATCTGGAAGGCGGTCTGGAGCACCTGCGCCAGCTGCGGCACGATCTGCATTCCGGGCTGGCCGAAAGCCTGCCCGTTGGCGAGCAGCGCCGGGGTGGTTTCGACTTTCAGGCCATAGGACTTGGCAACCTCGGCGAGCGCGGTGCCGCTGTCGATTTCGCCTTCGAGCTCGGCCACGCGGTCTGCGATGGCCGCCGCGCGCTTTTCGGTGGTGAGCTGTTCGGTGATTTCGGGCGTGGCTGCCGCCAGGTCGCGCGCCGGGGTGCGCTCGATCTTGTCGATGCGGGCGACATACCAGCCAAGCGTGCCCTGCGCCGGGTCGACAATCCCGCCTTGTGCAGCCTTGAAGGCGTTTTCGGCAAAGGCAAAGCTGGTGGCACCTGCCATCGCCTCGCGGTCGCGCGCTTCTGCGGCCGAGGCGGTAAAGCCTGCCTCGCGGGCCACAGCCTCCAGCGCCGCCCCGCCGCGAATCCGTGCGACCAGCGCCTTGGCGGCATCTTGCGTGGGGACGACAAAGCTGGTGACGACGCGCTTTTCGCTGGCGGCGAATTTGGCCGCATCACGCTTGTAACGCGCTGCGATTTCGGCAGCCGTGGGCACGGCGTCGACCTTGAGCGTATCGGTGCCGATCACTGCAAAGCGCAGCGTGCGCCGTTCCGGGCGGATGAACTGCGTGCGGTTATCCTTGTACCACGCCGCCAGCTGCGCGTCCGAAGGATTGCCCGCAGGGGCATAGGCAGCACTGGGGATCAGCGCGATTTCGCCCTTGCGCTTTTCCAGCACCAGCGAGGCATAGTGGCGCGCGACCTTTTCCGGCAGCACGGCGGCGGACACCGCCGGGTCGATCAGCTGACCGGCGAGCAGATCAGCCTCCAGCCCGCGGCGAAAGGTTTCGTTGGTCAGCCCCCGGTTGGCCAGCGCCGCCAGATAGGTCTTTTCGTCGAAGGCACCGGTCAGGCCCTGAAAGGCAGGAATCTTGAGGATTTCGCTGTTCACCAGATTTTCGCCCGCGCGCAGCCCATAGACCCGCGCATATTCAGCCACCGCGGCCCGATCGATGATCTGGCGGACGACTTCATCAAAGCCGCCTTCGGCAATGAAGGCGGGCATGGTGAGCGTGGGGTTGCGCTGGCGCATCTGATCGAGCGCGCTGGCGCTGGCGGACTGAAGTTCGCTCATCGGGATCTTTTCGCCCCCGACCACGGCCATGTTGTCCCCTGCCGAAACGGCGGAGAAGCTGGTGTTGGTGAGGTCGGATGCCGCAAATGCAAGGCCCATCAGCGCCAGGAAGGCAAGGGCGATCGGCAGGCCGATCTTCGAGGCGAAAAAGCGGCGGAAGAACGAAATCATATGCGTAACGGATCCCATCCGGGGCCGGTGCGAAGGGGCACCGGGGTGTCTCGGGGTTTGCGCCGCTGGCCTGCGCCGCACCGCGCGCTTTAGAGAGCCTGCGACCGCGCGGCAACAGGTTCGCGATGCTTTTGACTAGCGCAGCTTCCTCGGCTAGCGGACGCGGGCCCGGCGCACTACAGCAAAATCAGAATCAGGCCAAAAGGCCCGCCGACCGGGTTCAACCCTCTCTTTTCGCAGGAAGTGCAGAAACTCGTCATGACCCGCCGACCCTATATCGTCGGAAACTGGAAGATGCACGGCACCCGCGCGATGCTTTCCGAAGCGCGTGCGATTGACCGGGCCGCCCAGCGCCACATGAAGGTCGAGGTGGCGATCGCGCCGCCCTATACCCTGATCCACCCGATCCACCGTGAGGCTGAACAGATCGCCGTCGGCGCGCAGGATTGCCACCATGTCGATGGCGGCGCGCACACCGGGGATATTTCTGCAGCGATGGTGGCCGATGCCGGGGCAACCTTCGTGATCCTCGGCCATTCCGAGCGCCGTCAGGGCCATGCAGAGAGCGATGCGCAGGTGCGCGCCAAGGCGCAGGCCGCCTTTGCCGCCGGTCTCAAGGTCATCATGTGCTGCGGTGAAAGCGCACAAACCCGCGAATCGGGCAAGGCGGTTGCCTTCGTGAAGAAGCAGCTCAAGGCCTCGTTGCCTGCCTCCGGCGAGATGCCTGCCGATATCGCGGAAAGGCTGTCGATCGCCTATGAACCGATCTGGGCGATCGGCACCGGCCAAGCCGCCACCATTGATGACATTGCCGAAATGCACGGGGAAATCCGCGCGCTGCTGGTGGAGCTGCTGGGCGCAGAACAGGGCGCAGAAGTGCGCATCCTGTATGGCGGCTCGGTCAAGCCGGACAATGCGGCGGCAATCTTTGCCGTGCCTGAAGTCGGCGGCGCGCTGGTGGGCGGGGCAAGCCTGACCGCCGACAGCTTCATGGGCATCGCCCTTGCCGCCAGCGAGCCATTCGAGAACTGATCGGCGCTCCGCAAGGCTGCCTGCGGCCGCCGCTGTCCCCGCCGGGCTTGCCCCCGGGGCTGTGCGCGCCTACATGGCGGCGATAAATCCATCCGGGCGAAACAATCGCCCCTGGCCACGAGAATTGTCCGCATGTCCTTGTTCATCTTCCTCACCGTGATCCAGGCCCTGGTGGCCGCTGCGCTGGTTGGCGTGGTGCTCATGCAGCGTTCCGAAGGGGGCGGGCTGGGCATCGGGTCGAGCCCGGGCGGCGCTTTCGGCGCGCGCGGGGCGGCTGATTTCCTGACGCGGACGACCAAGTGGCTGGCAGTGGCCTTCGTGTCGCTTTCGATCGTGCTGGCCGCGCTTGCTGCGCGTCAGGGCACGGTGGGCGATGTTACCACCACGCTTGAACGCGGCGCGCCTGCGCCTGCCAAGCCTGATCTGCTGGCCGACCCTGTGCCTGCGCCTGCTGCACCGGCCCCTGCTCCTGCAGAATCGGCACCGGCACCGGCACCGGCCCAGCCGTAAGCCAGACCCCAAAAAGGGGCGGCGCGCCCCTTGTTTTGCATCCTTGCATCCACATCACTGTGGATGGCGCAAGTCATGGCCAAGCAATTCGCTTGCCCCGAATCCCTCCTGTTGCTTAAGGCCCGAATCCCATGGCGCGGTTCATTTTCATCACCGGCGGCGTGGTCTCCTCGCTCGGCAAAGGTCTCATGGCAGCATCGCTTGCTGCCCTCCTTCAGGCGCGCGGCTACAAGGTCCGCATCCGCAAGTTCGACCCCTATCTCAACGTCGATCCGGGCACGATGAGCCCCTATCAGCACGGCGAGGTCTTCGTCACCGATGACGGGGCCGAAACCGATCTGGATCTCGGGCACTACGAACGCTTCACCGGCGTATCGGCGCGGCAGAGCGACAACATCACCAGCGGCCGGGTTTACCGCGACATCATCGCGCGTGAGCGGCGCGGCGATTATCTGGGCGCAACCGTGCAGGTGATCCCGCACGTCACCGACGAGATCAAGGCCTTCGCGCTAGCCGATCAGGACGACCACGATTTCATCCTGTGCGAAATCGGCGGCACCGTGGGTGACATCGAATCGCTGCCCTTCATGGAAGCGATCCGTCAGCTTCGTAACGAGCTTGAGCCGTTCCAGACGGTCAGTGTCCACGTGACGCTGGTGCCCTACATCAAGGCCGCAGGCGAGCTGAAGACCAAGCCGACGCAGCATTCGGTGCGCGAGCTGGCGGCGCTGGGGATAAAGCCTGATATCCTGCTGTGCCGCGCCGAACATCCCATTCCCGAAAGCGACCGCCGCAAGATCGCGCAGTTCTGCAACGTGCGTGCCGAAGCGGTGATTCAGGCGCTGGATGCGCCCTCGATCTATTCGGTGCCGCAGCAATATCACGCCGAAGGCCTCGATGCCGAAGTGCTGCGCGCCTTTGGCATCACCGATGCCCCAGCGCCCGATCTGGCGGCGTGGAAGGATGTGACAGACCGTCACTTCAACCCCGAAGGCGAAGTCACGATTGCAGTGGTCGGCAAATATGTCGGCCTGCCCGATGCCTATAAGAGCCTCAACGAGGCGCTGGTCCATGGCGGCCTGGCCAACCGCGTGAAGGTCAATATCTGCTGGATCGACGCGGAAATCTTCGAAGGCGATGATGACAGCCAGATCATCGCCGCGCTTGAGCCGATGCATGGCATTCTGGTGCCCGGCGGCTTTGGCGAACGCGGCAGCGAAGGCAAGATTGCCTCGGTGCGCTTTGCCCGTACCCGCAATGTGCCCTTTTTCGGCATCTGTCTTGGGATGCAGATGGCGTGCATCGAAGGCGCACGCGCGGCCGGCTTTGACAAGGCGTCCTCGACCGAATTCGGCCCGACCGAAACGCCGGTGGTGGGTATCATCACCGAATGGATGACCAAGGAAGGCCTTCAGCAGCGCGAAGAGGGCGGGGATCTGGGCGGCACGATGCGGCTCGGGGCCTATCCGGCCAAGCTCGGCCCCAACAGCCATGTCTCGCGCATTTACGGCGGCGCAGAACTGATCTCCGAACGCCACCGCCACCGTTACGAAGTCAACAGCGCCTTTATTGAACCGCTGGAGAAGCAAGGCCTGATCTTTTCAGGCATGAGCCCGGATGGCCTGCTGCCCGAAAGCGTCGAGC
>JAGKSZ010000147.1 GCA_018991295.1 Porphyrobacter sp.
TTGCCTTCGCCCTCGTATTTCTGGCGGATCGGGGCCTTGAAGGACTCGGACTGATCGGGGGTCCAGCTGTCGGCATCGCGGTGGACGGTGGCGAGGACGCTTGCCGCCTGCTCGCCGCCCATCACGCTGATGCGCGCATTGGGCCAGGTGAACAGGAAGCGGGGGGAATAGGCCCGCCCGCACATGCCGTAATTGCCCGCGCCAAAGCTCCCGCCGATCACCACGGTCACCTTGGGCACGGTCGCAGTCGCCACGGCAGTCACCAGCTTCGCGCCATGCTTGGCGATGCCCTCCGCCTCGTATTTCCCGCCGACCATGAAGCCGCTGATATTCTGAAGGAACAGCAGCGGAATGCGGCGCTGGCAGGCGAGTTCGATGAAATGCGCGCCCTTCTGCGCGCTTTCTGAAAACAGCACGCCGTTGTTCGCAAGGATCGCGACCGGCATCCCCCAGATATGCGCAAAGCCGCAGACCAGCGTGGAGCCGTAATGCGCCTTGAACTCGTGGAACTCGCTGCCGTCCACCAGCCGCGCGATCACCTCTTTCACATCGTAAGGCGCGCGCACATCCTCGGGGATGAGGGCGTAGAGGTCTTCGGCGTCGTATTTGGGCGGGCGCGGGTCCTTGAGCGCCATGTCCTTGGCCGCCCCGGTGTTCGCGCCCAAGTGGCTGACGATATCGCGCACGATGGTCAGCGCGTGCTCGTCATTCTCGGCCAAGTGATCGACCACGCCCGATTTCTTGGCGTGCAAATCGCCGCCGCCCAAGTCTTCGGCGGAGATTTCCTCGCCGGTGGCGGCCTTCACCAAGGGCGGGCCGGCGAGGAAGATCGTGCCCTGATTGCGCACGATCACTGTCTCGTCGGACATGGCGGGCACGTAAGCCCCGCCAGCCGTGCAGCTCCCCATCACGCAGGCGATCTGGGGCACGCCGAGTGCGCTCATGTTCGCCTGATTGAAGAAAATCCGCCCGAAGTGGTCGCGGTCCGGGAAGACCTCGGCCTGATGGGGGAGGTTCGCGCCGCCTGAGTCCACCAGATAGATGCACGGCAGGCGGTTTTCCTGCGCGATCTCCTGCGCGCGCAGGTGCTTCTTGACCGTCATCGGGTAGTAGGTGCCGCCCTTCACGGTCGCATCATTGCACACGATCATGCACTGCCGCCCCGAGACGCGCCCCACCCCGGTGATGATCGAGGCGCCGTTGACATCGCCCTCATACATCCCGTTCGCCGCCAGCTGGCCCACCTCAAGGAAGGGCGAGCCCGGATCGAGCAGCCGCTCCACCCGATGACGCGGCAGCAGCTTGCCGCGCGAAACGTGGCGTTCGCGGTGCTTCTCAGGCCCGCCAAGCGCGGCCTCGGCCACACGCTTGCGCAATTCCTGCGCGAGCGCATGGTTGTGCGCGAAACGGGCCTTGGCCTCAGGGCTCTCGCGATCGAGTTTTGTGGTGAGGGTGGGGGCGGTCATTCTAGAATTCTCCGTCATGCTGAACTTGTTTGTGCAAGCACAGCTCCGCTTCCAGCATCCATTTCTCCTCTCGCACCGACTGTTCATGTCCGCGCGATGGACCCTGAAACAAGTTCAGGGTGACGAGGTTGGTTAGATTTCTCATCACCGTTTCCGCACGAATTCGGCCCTGAGCACGAGACCCTTGATCCCGGGATATTTGCAGTCGATCTCCTGAGGATCGCCCGTCAGCCTGATCGACTTGATCAGCGTCCCCTGTTTCAGCGTCTGGCCTGCGCCCTTGACCTCCAGATCCTTGATCAGCGTCACCGCATCGCCATCAGCGAGGATGTTGCCGACCGCATCGCGCACCTCGACTGCGTCCTCGGCCGCGCGCTGGGCGGCGAGCTGCGAGGCGGGCAGCCACTCGCCGCTCGCCTCATCATAGACGTAGTCCTCGTCGTCGTCCCTCACCCGGCAGCCCCGATCAGCTCGCGCCCGATCAGCATCCGGCGGATTTCGTTCGTCCCCGCGCCGATATCCAGCAGCTTGGCATCGCGCATATAGCGTTCCACCGGCCAATCGGTGGTGTAGCCCGCACCGCCCAGCGCCTGCACGCTTTCCGCCGCCACCTTGAAGGCGTTTTCGGACGCGAGGAGGATCACGCCTGCCGCATCGAAGCGCGTCGTCTGCCCGGCATCGCACGCCTTGGCGACTGCATAGGTGTAGGCGCGGGCCGATTGCAGGGCGACATACATGTCGGCGACCTTGGCCTGCATCAGCTGGAACGAGCCAATCGGCTTTCCGAACTGCTTCCTCTCGCGCAGATAGGGGATCACCGTGTCGAGGCAGGCCTGCATGATGCCGAGCTGCAATCCGGCGAGCACCACGCGTTCATAGTCCAGCCCGCTCATCAGCACGCCGACGCCGCCGTTCAGCGGCCCCATGATGCGGTCTTCGGGCACGAAGCAGTCGGTGAACACCAGCTCGGCGGTGGGGGAGCCCTTCATGCCGACTTTGCTGATCTTCTGGCCGATCGCAAAGCCTTCGTCGCCCTTTTCGATCAGGAAGGCGGTGATCCCGCGTGACCCAGCGTGGCCATCGGTCTTGGCATAGACCACCAGCGTATCGGCTTCCGGCGCGTTGGTGATCCAGAACTTGGTGCCGTTCAGCACGTATCCGCCCTGCACCGCGTCCGCCTTGAGCTTCATCGAAACAACGTCCGACCCTGCGCCCGCTTCGGACATGGCGAGGCTGCCGACATGTTCGCCGCTGATGAGCTTGGGGAGATATTTCGCCTTCTGCTCGTCATTCCCCCAGCGGCGGATCTGGTTCAAACAGAGGTTGGAGTGGGCGCCATAGCTGAGGCCCACAGAGGCGCTGGCCCGCGACACTTCCTCGACCGCGATCACGTGTTCAAGATAGCCGAGGCCCAGCCCGCCCCATTCCTCTTCCACCGTGATGCCATGCAGGCCGAGCGCGCCCATGGGTTCCCACAATTCACGCGGAAAGCGGTCTTCGCGGTCGGTGCGCTCTGCCAGCGGCATGATCTGCTCGTCTGCAAAGCGCGCGGTGCTTTCGCGGATCATCTCGGCGGCCTCGCCAAGCTGGAAGTCGAAATCGGGGGTGGCGCGCATTTTATGTCCTGCGGGTGAAATGATGTTCTGCGCCAGCGCATAGCAAGCCGCCGCGCAATAGCCAATCACCGGTGCCAACCGCGGGCGCTGGCGCCGTGCCATTACAACCGCTAATCGATCAGCATGAACGCCCCGCCGCCCCTGCTCCGCTTCGAAAGCGTGATCTGCCGCTTCGGGGAGGTCACGGCGGTGGGCGGGGTTTCCTGCGAGATCGCCCATGGCAGCTTCGTGGCGTTGGTGGGGGCATCGGGATCGGGCAAATCGACGCTGCTGAAAACGGTCAACACGCTGGTCGCGCCGACAGGCGGGCGCGTGCTGTTCGGCGGTGAGGATGTGACGCACCTCAAGCCTGCACGCCTGCGCCGCCGGGTCGGCTATGTGTTTCAGGGGATCGGACTGTTCCCGCATATGAGCGTGGCTGAAAACATCGCCATCGGCCCGCGTCTGGCCGGCGAAAAACTGCCGCCCGAACGCATCGCCGAATTGCTCGCGCTGGTCGAGTTGGACCCCGCCTATGCCACCCGGATGCCCGACGAACTCTCCGGCGGACAGCGCCAGCGGGTCGGCGTGGCGCGGGCGCTGGCGGGCGGGCCGGAACTGCTGATCATGGACGAGCCCTTCGGCGCGCTCGATCCGGTCACCCGCGACGCGCTGGGCCGCAAGGTGCGCGAACTCCACGGCCAGCTCGGCCTGACCACGGTGATGGTGACCCACGACATGGCCGAGGCGCTGCTGCTGGCGGACCGGGTGCTGGTGATGGACAAGGGCGCGCTGGTGGCCGACGAAACCCCGCGCGCGCTGCTGGCGGGCGCAGGCGGTGCGGGGGCGCAGCGCCTCGTCAGCGTCCCGCGCGAGCAAGCCGAACGCCTTGCCGCGATGGAAGGCCTTGGGGAATTGCGCGGCTGATGCGGGAAATCTGGGACATCCTCCCCGGTCTTGGCGACAAGCTGGCCGCCCACGTGGTGCTTTCGGCCAGCGCGATTGGCCTTGCCATGTTGATCGCCCTGCCGATGGCGGTGTGGGCGGGCAGGTCGCGGATCGTCTCGCGGCTGGCGCTGAGCCTTGCGAGCCTCGTCCAGACCATCCCCGCGCTTGCCTTGCTGGCGCTGTTCTTCCCGCTGCTGCTGAGCTTGCGCAGCGTGTTCGGGGAGGGCCTGCCGACGCTCGGCTTCCTTCCGGCGCTGATGGCGCTGACCCTTTATGCGCTGCTGCCGATCCTGAGGAATGCCGTCACCGCGCAAGCGAACCTTGATGAAGGCGTGCTTGAAGCGGCCGACGGCGTGGGCATGACGCGGTGGCAGAAGCTGGTGCTGGTCGAAGCGCCGCTGTCCGCACCCTTCATCATGGCCGGCATCCGCACCGCAAGCGTGTGGACCATCGGCGCGGCGACGCTCGCCACCACCATCGGCCAGCCCAGCCTTGGCGATCCGATCTTTGCCGGCCTGCAGACCCAGAACTGGGCGCTGGTGCTGGCCGGATGCCTCGCCAGCGCAGGCCTTGCGCTGGCTGCGGATAATCTCCTCTGGGTGATCGAAGTCGGCCTAGCGCGGCGCCAGCGGTGGATGACCTTCGGCGGGATGGCGGTGGTGGCGCTTGGCATTCTGGCGGCGCTGTGGGGGCAGGGCCAGAACGCCGAGGACCGCCCGATCATCATCGCCGCCAAGCAGTTTTCCGAGCAATATATCCTTGCGCAATTGATCGGCGCGCAGCTGGAAGCGGCGGGATACCGCGTCGAATATCGTGACGGGTTGGGCAGCGCGGTGGTACATTCCGCGGTCGCTTCCTCCAGCATCGATATCTCGGTCGATTACACCGGCCCGATCTGGACCAATTACCTCAAGCGCGCCGACACACCGGGCC
>JAGKSZ010000148.1 GCA_018991295.1 Porphyrobacter sp.
GCTGGGTGTTCTTCTTCAGCCACCCGGCCGATTTTACCCCGGTCTGCACGACCGAAATGGGCACCACCGCGCGCCTCGCGGCCGAATTCGACAAGCGCAATTGCAAGCCGCTGGGCCTCTCCACCGACACGGTGCATGAGCACCTCGAATGGGTTAAGGATGTCGACGAGACCCAGAACGTGACCTTGCGTTTCCCGATCGTCGCCGACGCCGATCTTGAAATCGCCAAGCTCTATGACATGATCCACCCCGATCAGTCCGAGACGGCGGCGGTGCGCTCGGTGTTCATCATCGATCCCGCCAAGAAGATACGCCTCACCATGACCTATCCCATGAGCGTGGGGCGCAATTTCGACGAGATCCTGCGCGTCATCGACAGCCTTCAGCTGGCCGACAAGTCCCGCATCGCGACCCCCGCCGATTGGCGTCCGGGCGATATGGTCATCATTCCGCCCTCAATTCCCGACGAAAAGGCCAAGGAGATGTTCCCGCAAGGATTCACCACCATCAAGCCTTATCTGCGCATGGTCGACCTCGACTAACGCGTACGGGTTACTGGTTGCACCGCCTCGCGTCCCCATCCCCCCTCTCCCGCAGTGGCGGTGCAACCTTCTTTTTTGTGATTGTTTCTCGCGGTCAGCAATCGTGCTCCCTCATGCAACAGACGCAGGTGTACACAATGCTTGAAAATCTCGATGCGCTCTTGCTTGCCCGCATCCAGTTTGCCTTTACGGTAAGCTTCCACTTCATTTTTCCATCGTTCTCCATTGGGCTAGCAAGCTATCTTGCTGTGCTTGAAGGACTTTGGCTGAAAACGGGCAAAGCGGTCTATCTTGATTTGTTCAAGTATTGGATCAAGATTTTCGCCATCGCTTTTGCGATGGGCGTCGTGTCGGGCATCGTGATGTCTTATCAGTTCGGCACCAACTGGTCTGTGTTGCTCAGTTACGAGCCGGGCCGGTGATCGGACCGCTGATGGCCTATGAAGTATTGACGGCCTTCTTTCTCGAAGCCGGCTTTCTTGGCGTGATGTTGTTCGGGATGAACAAGGTCGGAAAGAAGCTGCACTTCGCTGCGACAGCGATGGTCGCTCTGGGCACTCTCGTGTCAGCGACCTGGATTTTGTCGGTCAACAGCTGGATGCATACGCCTGTCGGCTTTGAAATGGGCGCGAACGGTCAGTTTCTGCCAGGACCCAGCTGGTGGGATATCGTCTTCAACCCCAGCTTCCCCTACCGGTTGCTGCATACCGTGACCGCGTCTTACCTAACAGTGGCTCTGGTTGTTGGCGGCGTAGGTGCATGGCACCTGATGAAAGACCGCACCAACATTCATGCACGCAAGATGTTCTCCATGGCGATGTGGATGGCCGCTCTGGTGGCGCCAACCCAAATCTTTGTTGGCGACATGCACGGTCTCAATACGCTCGAACATCAGCCCGCCAAGGTGATGGCGATGGAAGGGCATTTCGACAGCCACCCCGAAGGCGCGCCGCTGATCTTGTTCGGCATACCGAACAGTGCCGAAAAGAGGATCGATTACGCGCTGGAAATTCCCAAGGCGTCGTCCCTCATCCTGAAGCATGACCATGATGCTCCCATGGCGGGGCTCGATACGATCCCTGACGAGAACGAACCCCCTGTTGGCATCGTATTCTGGTCATTCCGGATCATGATCTCCATTGGCTTTGCTATGCTTGGTCTGGGTGCCTGGAGCGTGCTCGCACGGATGCGCGGGAAACTATACGATTGGACGCTTCTGCACCGCGCGGCGCTCATCATGGCACCAAGCGGGTTCGTCGCCGTGATTGCCGGGTGGATAACGACTGAAGTCGGGCGCCAACCTTTCGTGATTTACGGGCTGATGCGCACTGCAGACGCGGCGTCTCCGCTTGATGCCCCGGCCGTTGCTGCATCGTTGCTGGCCTTCGTGCTAGTTTACTTCGCCGTTTTCGGCGTGGGCGTGTGGTACATCATGCGCTTGATGGCCAAAGTCCCGCACGCAGGTGAACTCGATGCCAAGCACGGCGATACAGGGCCAATCCGTACCGCAGGGATTACGCCTGGACCAACCCAGAATCCGGGCGGCAAGGAAACTCTCCCCACCGAAGCACCGGTCGAGAAGGAGCCCGTGTGATGGACTTGACCGTCATCTGGGCTTTCATCATCGCCTTTGCCGTGTTTGCCTATGTGGTGATGGACGGGTTTGATCTTGGCATCGGTATCCTCTTTCCGACATTTCGGGTGGGCAAAGGTCGCAATCGCGCGATGAACTCTATCGCCCCCGTCTGGGACGGGAACGAGACCTGGCTTGTGCTGGGCGGCGGGGGGCTGTTTGCGGCATTCCCGCTCGCCTATGCGGTGATCCTACCAGCAATCTATCCTCTAATGATCGCGATGCTGCTTGGCCTGGTCTTTCGCGGTGTGGCTTTCGAGTATCGCTGGCGCGATCCTGCGCACCAGAAGTTCTGGGATACGGCCTTCTTTGGCGGCTCATTGGTCGCAGCGATGTCGCAGGGAATGATCCTTGGAGCGCTCTTGCAGGGCATCGAGATCGACGGGCGAGCCTATGCCGGGAGCTGGTTCGATTGGTTGACCCCCTACACCTTCTTGACCGGGCTTGGCACGGTTGCCGGATATGCCCTGCTGGGCAGCACCTGGCTGATCTGGAAACTTGATGGCGGGGTGCAGGATCACGCACGTTATGTTGCCTTGCGTGCCGCTTTGGCGACGATCGTGCTGATGGGGGCTGTGAGCCTCTACAACATCACGCTGAGCGCCGAGTATGCTGAGCGCTGGCTGACGGCGCCGGAAATCTATTTCGCAGCGCCCGTCCCGATCCTGACGGCCATCATAGCGCTCGTAATGCTACGTGCGATAAAGGGTGACGGAAATTCGTCGCCATTCTGGCTGGCGCTGGCGCTGTTCTTCCTCGGCATGTCTGGTCTGGGCGTAACAATATGGCCCAACGTCGTCCCCCCTGGCATTACCATCTGGGATGCCGCTGCACCTGAACGGAGCCAGATCTTCATGCTGGTCGGGGTGGCGATCACCATGCCGCTCATCATCGGATACACCGCATGGGCCTATTGGGTGTTTCGCGGCAAGGTGGGTGACGAGGGGTATCACTGATGCTGGCCCCTCCTGAACGCCAGCCCGAACCCCTTCTGTGGCAGCGCCTGCTGTGGATGGCGGGCATTTGGGCCGCGAGTGTAAGCACACTTGGCGCTGTCGCCTACATTATCCGGCTGTGGATCAAGGCATAAAAGAGGCACAACAATGGACCATTTTCTGCGCCGTTCATCACTGACGTTGATCGCCCTCGCCTGCCTGACTGCCGCCTCTGGCTGCAGCCAACCGGAGGTATCATCAAAACCCGATCAAGCCTTCGTCGGACGCGCGACTGGACTGGCAGATGAGCATCAGGCCAGCCTGCAAAAGGCACTGATTGAATCGATGTCGCAAGTGGGTCCGGTTGGTTCGATAGGTGTCTGTCAGTCAACCGCTCCTGCGATCGACGCAGAGTTGTCGACTACAAGTGGGATGCAAGTCAGCCGCATTGCACGGCGCAACCGCAATCCCGCAAACGCGGTGCCTGATGAACTGGCTGAACTTTATCAAGAGCTGGAGCGCGAACCCCTCGACAACGGCAAGCCGCGCTTCGTGACTGCCACAATCGCAGACAAGCACGTGTACCTGCGCGCGATTCCCATGAAGGAACAGCCCTGCGCCGCCTGCCACGGGAATGATATTGCGCCAGAGGTGTCGAGCGCTATCACTGCAGCCTATCCGCAAGATAAAGCAACGGGCTTCCAAGCAGGTGAATTGCGCGGCGCCTTCTTTGTTAGCAAGCCAGCAAAATAAATTGCGATCCCCCGAGCTTTGCCCATAATCGCAAGGTCTTGTTGAGGTAGCCCTACGCTGAGCGTCCGCACCAAATCTTTTTTCATCGTTCAGCCGAAAGACAACCGATGACCAAATCGCAATCAAATTTGATGCTCGCTCTGCTAGCGGGCGTTTTTGGGATTCTTCTCTATATTTCGTTCGGCGCGGGTACGGACGAACCCGCGAAAGCAAAATCGGTAACAGAGGCCCAGGTAGCAGGAGACCCACGTGAAGCGGTCGTCCTTAATGCCGAACAGCACCAGTTTGCGTTAGAGCAGATGCGCGGTCTGCTGGTAACCATCCGCGATCTTGACGCTGCTGAAACGATACCCGATCCGGCGACGGCGATTGAATTGGCCCGCGCGCAAGGTCCCGGTTCAGGCGGCAAACATCCCGATGGCTTTCATGAAGCCCTTCCCGAAGGCTTTAGGCAAATGAGCCAGGCCATGCGCAAATCGTTCGCCGGCATGGCCGACGCGGCTGCGAAGGGCGATAAGCCCGCATACCAAGAAAGCCAACAACAAGCACTGAACACTTGCATTGGTTGTCATGAAACCTATCGGTTTGAGCAGCAACAATCTTCGGGCATTATCGATTGAGGTGGCAACGCCTCAACTCGTTGTGCCAGCATCTGGGAGCTCCCTGCGCGGACACAAGATTTCTGATTGAAAGCCAGGTTCACACTTAAAGAGTTCTCGGACTCTTCAAATCGGCTTGCGCGCAACGAGATCGATTAGCGCCGACATGCCGCCATGGCCGCTACCCTCATGGATTTCAGCGTCGTAGCTGTTCAAGGCCAATATGTCCCACTGACCGAAGGCGGCAAGCAACATCGTCTCGGAATACATGTTCTGGGCATTCGGTGGGCCGCCCGTCCCGTACTGAAGCTTTTCCGGGCGGTAGCCCTCCAGAAGCAGAATGCCGCAGGTCTGAGCGTATCGTAAAAGCCCTTGAACATGCTTGCGCGTAAATCGGGACCGGCAAACTGGACAAAGATCGCCACGATCGCATCGAAGCTGTCTCGTGGCCACTTATAGTTAGCAATATCCACCTGCTCCAGGGTCAGATCGACGCCGCGGGTGTCAGCGAGCCGCCGTGCCTTGGCAAGGCCAATTGGTGAGACGTCACTGGACACAACACCATAACCGCGCTCCGCGAGAAATACGCCGTTGCGCCCTTCGCCATCTGCTACCGCCAGCACTCGCCCACCCGCTGGCAAGCGCCCGACCTCACGTCTCAGAAAAGCGTTAGGTTCCGTGCCGAACACATATTCGTCGCCCTTACAGCGTTCGTCCCAATTTCCAGCGTTGGCAAGTTGATCAGGCATGGGCTGCCTTCCATGACCCCATCGAACCCAGATAAACGTCGAGTCTGGTAAAGCCGCGACTGGCAAGCCAGCCAGCGGCCACTGTGGCTCGCATTCCACTGGCGCACATCAGAGTATACTGGCGGTCCTTGTCCAGCTCATTCCAACGCGTATTGAGTTCGCCGACATAGATATGCTGCGAGCCTTCGATTGCGCTTGCTTCACGCTCGTCGGCGTCGCGGACATCAAGCAGAGTCCACCCTTCCCTACCGCGCAAACGGCGTTCAACCTCTTCGGTATCGATCATGGGTGTCTGCTGCATTTGTTCGCCCTGCGCTGCCGCCGGGACTATTCCGACATAGCCTCCCACAATATTGTCCAATGCAATCCGCACGAGATGCTCCATCGCGGTGGACAGTTGCTCCTCGCCCGATGCCACCAGTGCCACCGTGTCGCCCTCGCGGATAAACCATCCCGCAAAAGCCGAAATCATGCCCACTGGCAGGCTCATCGCACCAGGAAGATGGCCTGACGCATAGGCCATGGGCTCACGGATATCGATGAGATGATCGGCGTTGCAGGACTTTATCTCGCCCAGCGAAAGCCTGCGTGGCCGCATTACGACAGGCGGTGCATCTCCGCCTTCGGTGTTCAACCGCTCCATCAGTCGGAAATAGGGAGGCTGATAGTGGTTCTCGTTGATCTTCATCTGAATGAACGCATCACGGCTTTCGATCATCAGCCGCGGATTGTTCATCCGCTCGTGACCTATCGTTGAAAACTCGCGTTCGGCCATACCTGATCCACAGACCGAACCTGCACCGTGCGCCGGATAAATGATCGCCTGGTCGCCGAGCGCCATCAACTTCTGGAGCGAGTCAAAGAGCAGACCGGCAACCTCTTCGCGGCGGTCGGGGTAAAAATCGGTGCGGCCGACATCACCGACGAACAGGGCGTCGCCTGTAAAGACACCAACTGCCTCTTTCGGATATGCGGTGTCGAACACAGCAAATGCCAGGTGATCGTCGGTATGCCCGGGCGTTTCGAGAATGCGGATTTCCAGAGTGCCGATAGCAAAGCGGTCGCCTTCCCGCGCCGTTTCTGCATAAACAACAGGTTCCGCCGGATTGGGCCCATGTATAACTTTCGCACCCGTCATCCGGGCGAGGATCGGCGCGCCCGACACAAGATCCTCATTACGGTGGGTCTCGAAGATATGGGTGATTTCCAACCCGGCGGCGCGCGCTTTTTCCAAATAGATTGCACAATCGCGGCGGGGATCGATGACTGCGGCTTGTCCACCGGCACCAATCAGATAGGAAAGGTGGGACAGACCTGCTGTCTTGATTTTTTCGAGTAGCATAATTTGGCTCCTAATGGATCGCTATCAGTGGATAGCGTGGTCTTCGACGGCAAGCGAACGGTCAAAGCGTCGGGCTTGTTCAGCCAACACGGTTCTTCTCGAATTCGCGGGCAATTTTAACGGCCTTGCCGAGCTCGACATCGTCGATCGCGCCAGGGATCAGATAGGGACCAATCAACAGGGCTGGCGTGCCCTGAAGCCGCATTTCAGCGGCCTGTCGGCTGGTACGTCCAATCAAGGCATCGATCTCGCGCTTGCGTTCTTTCATGTCCCTTTGCAGTCGCTGCCAGTCTACGCCGGCTGCATTGGCGGCAGCACGGATCTTGCCCGAATCGAGCTTGCCGTCAGTTCGCATGAGCGCATCGTTGAAAGCAGCATGTTTGCCCTGCCATTGCGATGCGATCGCTGCGCTGGCGGCTTCGTCCGACGCCGTACCGAAGATGGGCCAGTCACGATAAACGATCCGTACCTTACCGTCTTCGCGAGCGATCCGCTCTAACACCGGATGGACCTTTCGGCAAAACGGGCATTGATAATCGGAATAGGTTACTATTGTGACATCGTAATCCGCAGGTTCGAACTTGGGAGCGACCGGGTCGTCGGTAATCTTGCGTCTCTCCGCCATGGCAGCCTCGCTGGAGGCTACATCTTCCGGCGATCCTGCCGCTTGCAAGGTAAGCGTCCGGCCTGACTGCCCTGCCGCTGATAGAGTGGGTGGGATAGTGTCCGCTTTGGATAGTGGACACTATGGGGTTATGTGTGGTTCGGCGGACGAAGCGGCTTTCGACGGATGAGGAGAAGCGGTCGATCTGTGTTCAGACGACGGCCCCGGATGTGTCGGTTGCACAGGTGGCGCGGCGGTATGCGCTGAATGCCAACATGATCTTCAAATGGCTGCGTGATGCACGTTATGCACCAGGATCAGCGCAAAGCGCTGTGGATGCGCCAGTATTCTTGCCTGTTGAGATTGTGAACCAAACGCGTTCAGACGCCTTCCGGCCCGTCTTGCCCAACAGCGTCTTGCCCGACTGCCTGCTTGAGATCGAGATTACCGGTGGGCACCGTCTTCGGGTCAGTGGGGTCTATGATCCCGAGGCGTTGGCTCGGCTGATCCGTGGCCTGTCGGGATGATCCCGGTTCCGATGAATGCTCAGGTCTGGCTGGCAGCCGGGGTGACTGACATGCGCAAAGGCTTTGCGGCGCTGGCGGCTCAGGCCGAGCAGACGACAGCGCAGAACCCGTTCAGCGGTCATCTATTCGTGTTCCGGGGTCGACAGGGCGACCTGATCAAGGTCATCTGGTGGGATGGCCAAGGCGCATGCCTGTTTTCAAAGCGGTTGGAGAAGGGTCGGTTTGTCTGGCCCTCGGCAAAGGATGGTAAAGTCGCACTGACCCCTGCGCAGTTGGCGATGCTGCTGGAAGGGATTGACTGGCGGTTACCACTGCGGACGTGGCGGCCTTTGACGGCAGGATAAATTGCGGGATCTGCGGTTTTGGGATTCCCGCAAAAGCCTTGTTCTGCTATGATTAACCATGCTGGATGTCACCAGATCGCTGCCGGAAGACCCTACCGAACTGAGGGCGTTCACCACGCTTTTACTGGCCGAAGTGAAGGCGCAGGCGGTGTTGATCCAGAAGCTACAGCACCAGTTGGCAGGCCATCGCGCGCATCGGTTCGGGGCATCCTCCGAGACGTCCGACCAGTTGCAACTGGCCTTGGAGATGTCGGAGATTGCAATCTCGACCCTGACGGCCAAGCTGCGCCTGCCCGATGATACCCCCGCCGACAAGCCGAAGCGCAAGCCGATCCCGGATCACATTCCGCGCATTGAAGTCGAGCTGACACCCGGCACCGCGGAGTGCGGCCAGTGCGGCGGTAAGTTACGCCGCCTTGGCGAAGATGTGACCGAAGAACTGGAATACGTCCCCGGCCGCTTCATCGTGAACCGCATTGTTCGGCCCCGGATGGCCTGCTCGGGCTGCGATTGCTTCACCCAAGCTCCGCTGCCGTCGCGGCCGATCGAGCGCGGGCGTCCCGGTCCGGGCCTGCTGGCGCATGTGCTGGTCAACAAGTATGCCGATCACTTACCGCTCTACCGCCAAAGCCAGATCTTTGACCGCGAAGGGCTGGATCTGGATCGCTCGACACTGGCGGATTGGGTCGGCAAATCAACCGCCTTGCTGGAGCCGCTGGCTGACGCCATCGGGCGGCATGTGCTGGCGGGCGAGGCAATCTTTGCCGACGACACCCCGGTCGCCATGCTGGCTCCCGGAACCGGAAAGACCCAAACAGCGCGACTATGGGCTTACGGGCGCGATGAACGCCCCTGGGGCAGCGCCATCCCGCCCGCCAGCTGGTATCAGTTCTCGTCTGACCGCAAAGGCCAGCACCCCAAGGACCATCTGTCCAAATATACCGGCTGGATGCACGCCGACGGCTATGCCGGGTTTGAGGATCTCTATCGATCCGGCGAGATACGCGAGGTTGCCTGCCTGGCCCATGTCCGGCGCAAGTTCGTCGATGTGCATAAGGCGCAGGGATCAGCCATTGCCGACGAGGCCATCACGCGGATTGCTCAGCTTTATGCGGTCGAAAAGGTCGCACGAGGGTTGGTCCCGGACCAGAGGGCGGAGATCAGGCAAGCTGAAGCCAAACCTGCCTTCGACAGCCTCGAAGCTTGGCTGAACACCCAACTTGATGACATATCTGGCAAAAGCCCGCTGGCAGCAGCAATCCGTTACGGCCTGACCCGCATGGCACGCCTTCGCCACTATCTCGATCACGGCATTCTGGAGATCGACAACAACACCGCCGAACGCGCGATGCGCTCCGTCGCGTTGGGTCGTAAGAACTACCTCTTTGTGGGATCGCAAACAGGCGGGAAATCCGCCGCCATCGCCTACACCCTGATCGAAACCGCCAAACTCAACCGCATTGATCCGCAGGCATGGCTCGCCGATACACTGGGTCGCATCGCGGACCACAAAATCAACCGGATCGATGATCTGCTGCCATGGAACGCAAGATAACTGCGGTCACGCCGGACGCTTACCCAAGCCTGCAAAACAGTTCTGCCCCTTCAATCGAGCGGCCGCCAGTTCCGCCAAAGTCAGCATCCCGGCCATCAGAACACCAGAACCTTGTCCGCTGCCAGTGTCGCCTCGGCAAGTTCATCCATGGTCGACCGGGTTGCCCCTTGCATCATGTCCGTGATGGTCAACCCCCGTGCATCCATGCAGGTGCCGCACATCAGCACCCGGCCCTTGGCCGACAGAACGCGGTCCAGCATCCGCTCGACGTTGTAAAAGCCTTCAGGCGTCTTCTGTCCCGCCTTGGCGCAAAGCACAGCATCGGCCATCAGGAAGACGGTGACATCACCCTCGGGATCGTGCTTGGCCAGCGCATGAGCCATGCGCAAGCCGTTGAAGCTGCGCTCGGTGCCGTAGGACGGGTCGTTCAGGATCAGGAGGTGTTTCATGTGGTGGCCCCTTGAGGTGCGGGGTTCAGACGGGGATGGGTTTCTTCGCCCCACCAGAGCAGCAAGGCACCCGAGGCGAACATCGACAGCGCCACGAACCAGAACGCAGCCTCGGTCGAGCCATAGAAATGTGCGGTCAGCCCCAGGCCAAGCGCGCCGATGCCATAGCCCAGATCGCGCCAGAACCGGTAAATCCCGATGGCCGATCCGCGCCAGGTGGGGGGAGTGATGTCTGCAACTGCCGCCGACAGGTTGGGATAGAGCAGCGCCATGCCAAAGCCGGTGACGGCGGCAGAGACAGACCACCAGGCCGCCCCTTGCCCCAGCACGATCATCGCCACTCCCGCGCCGCAGATCCACATGCCAAGCACGTTCGGCCACAGCCGCCCGACATGATCCGACAGCCGCCCGGTGAAGAGCTGCGATCCCCCCCAGACCAGACCGTACCAGCCGACGATCCAGCCGATATCGGGCAGGCTGACGCCCCGGGCGATCAGGAATACCGGAAGGATCACCCAGACGAACGCATCGACGAACTTTTCGACCAGCCCGGCCTGTGACACCGCCGCAAGCCGGCTGTCGCGCCATGACATCAGCGCGAACACCTCCCATGTCGTGGGATGGTCCGGAACGCCTTGCGGATACCGCGGACGATAAGCCCCCATAGCGCCACCGGCCTTGTGCCGCGCAGCTTCGGATTTTGCCCAAGGCAAGGTATCCTTGACCCAGACCAGCGTCAGCACCAAGGCCAGCGCAATCACCACGCCGCCAAAGACCAGGAGCCCCAGCCGCGCACCCCAGGCACTGGCGGCATAGGCCGTGATGATCCCGGCCAACGCCACGCCGACGTAGCCTGCAAACTCGTTCAGCCCCAGCGTCAACCCGCGCTGATCGGCCCGCGTGAAATCCAGCTTGGACGTCTGGGTCATCGACCAGCACAGCCCCTGATTGACGCCAAGGAGCACTGTGGCCGCCACGATCCAGCCCCAGCTTGGGGCGAGATAAATCATCACCGGAATGGGAATCGCAGCGATCCAGCCCAAGAGCAGCACCCGCTTGCGCCCGATCCGCTCGGACAGCCGACCTGCGACGAAGTTCAGCACGCCCTTGACCACGCCGAACGCGACCACGAAGGCGGTCAGCAGCAGGAACGATCCCTTGGCCACGCCGAATTCGGTTTCGGCAAGGGCCGGAACCACCGTGCGCATCATGCCAAGCGCAAAGCCCACCAGCAAAACCTGGATCAGCTGATGCACGAACTGCGTCAGGTTTTCCTGAATACCCAGCGACAGCCCTGCGTCGGCATCAGGGGCCGGGGCAGTCATTCTGCCGCTGCCGACTGACCCGCATTCACGGCACGGGTCTGCGCAGCACTCGGCGGCGGCGGCGGAATGTCAGCGACCATCATCTGCACGAACGCGGCTTCATCCTCTACCCTGAAGGCCCGGTTGTGTCGCTTCTCAAAACCGATGGTCGATGTCGGCTTGCCACTTAAGGAGCGGCCACAGACCGATCCCGAATAGGCGCCCGGCAGTACCTCGAGCCAGTCCGGAAGAGCTTTGAGGGCCTGCACGCTTTGAAAGAGGTCGCGCGCGCCCGCCTCGGCGCTGGTGGCCAGTTCCGTGCGGCCCAGATCGCCCACCATCAACGTGTGCCCGGTTAAAATGAACCACGGGTCCTCGGACCGGGTGCGGTCGGTCACGACCAGAGAGATGTGTTCCGGTGTATGGCCCGGCGTGTGCATGACCCGGATGACCACGTTGCCAAGTTCCAGCACATCGCCATCCCGTACGCCCTTGAAGGCATAGCTGGCGGCAGCATCTGCGTGCAGCACATATTGCGCCCCCGCCGCTTCGGCCAATGCACGCCCGGTTGAGAGGTGATCAGCGTGCAGATGCGTGTCGATCACGTAGAGGATCCGCATCCCGGTTGCCTCGGCAGCCGCCAGATACGGGGCAATGTCGCCCACCGGATCAACCACGGCACCGGCGGACTTGCCGCCGCACCCCAAGAGATAGGATGCAGCGACGGGATCGGTGTGCAGGAACTGGCGCAGGATCATGATGGTCTCCCGGATGCGGACGGGCGGGATGCACTTGCATTACGGGCCGTCACGTTTTATAATCAACTGATCTATTGATTGAATTAGCGTGGAGAAGACGTGCATGTCAATGGGCCCGAAGCAGGCCATCCTTGCAGAGTTCGCCGGTGTCGCGCGCGCCTTGGGGCACGCGCATAGGCTGGAGCTGCTGGAGCATCTCGGTCAGGGTGAACGCGGGGTCGATGCCTTGGCCGCCCGTGTTGGGCTGTCGCTTGCCAATGCGTCCCAGCACCTGCAACAGCTACGCCGCGCCGGGCTTGTTGCAAACCGGCGGGATGGCAAGTTCATCTACTACCGGCTGGCCGATGACGGGGTGACAGACCTTCTGACCGCGCTGCGCCGTCAGTCCGAGCGCAACCTGGCCGAGGTCGACCGTATCCGGCGCGGCTACTTCGCTGACCGCGACAGCTTTGAGCCGGTGTCGCGTGAAGATCTTCTCGAACGGGTCGCAAGCGGTCTTGTGACTGTGCTGGACGTCAGACCGCAGGACGAATTCGGGCAGGGGCATCTGCCCGGCGCCGTCAACATCCCGTTGGGCGAATTGCAGGACCGGCTGGCCGAACTTGATCCCGACCGCGAGGTGATCGCTTATTGTCGTGGGGCCTATTGCGTTTTCGCCTTCGAAGCCGTGGCTGCCCTGCGCGCGCAAGGGCGTCCGGCGCGGCGGCTGGTCGATGGATTTCCAGAGTGGAAAGCGGCTGGTCTCCCGGTCGCAACCTCATTCTGAGGCGGGTGTGGGCGCGGCTCGCTGACTGAAGCCAGCACGATGCGCAAGGCCAAGAACGGCGTGCACATCCAAAAACGATCACTGCGTGTCGGTGTTGCTTCTGCAGATAGCGGCGCCAACTATGATCTTCGGATCATTTTAGCACTTTATGATCTAGCCGGGATATTGACAGTCAATGATCCAAACGTCATATTCTGGCGAAAAGGATCACCTGATGGACCGGATCGCTCGCACCACAAAGGACCTCGGCAATGTCCTGCGCGAGGCAAGGAAGATCCAGAACCTGACCCAGGCCGACCTCGCTGCGCGCGCCGGCATCTGGCAGCGCACGGTGTCCAACATCGAGACCAGCGCCAGCGGGGCAAAGGTCGACACGATTTTCGATCTGCTCGCCGCCCTCGATCTCGAGCTGCACATCGTCCCACGCAGCAAGATGACGCCTGGCGATCTTGAGGACATTTTCTGATGGGGCGCAAGCGCGCCTATGCCCCGCTCGACGTCTACATGAACCGCCGCAAGGTGGGGC
>JAGKSZ010000149.1 GCA_018991295.1 Porphyrobacter sp.
GCAAGGCCGACCGGCCGTCGCGCCTACTGGCGCGGTAGCCAAGGGGCCGGGAAGCGAAGCGGAACGGGCGCAGCCCGGACATCGCCCCGCCGGCGCCAGAGGCGCAACAAATTACGCGCCTTCAACCTCGCTGAGGTCGACCTTGAGGCCCGGGCCCATCGACGAGGTCACGGTGACCTTGCGGACATACTTGCCCTTGGCACCGGCCGGCTTCGACTTCACCACCGCTTCGGTCAGCGCCTTGAAGTTCGCCTTCAGCGCATCGTCCGAGAAGCTGAGCTTGCCGATCCCGGAGTGGATGATGCCCTGCTTTTCCACGCGGAATTCCACCTGGCCAGCCTTCGCATCCTTCACCGCCTGAGCGACGTTCGGGGTAACGGTGCCCAGCTTCGGGTTCGGCATCAGGCCCTTGGGGCCGAGGATCTTGCCCAGACGCCCCACCACGCCCATCATGTCGGGCGAGGCGATGACGCGGCCGTAATCGAGATTACCGGCCAGCATGTCTTCCATGAGGTCTTCAGCGCCGACCTTGTCAGCGCCTGCAGCCAGCGCCTTTTCGGCGTTGTCGCCGCGCGCGAACACGGCAACCTTGACGTCCTTGCCGGTGCCCGAGGGCAGCGACACCATGCCGCGCACCATCTGGTCAGCGTGACGCGGATCAACGCCGAGGTTCATGGCGACTTCGACGGTTTCGTCGAACTTGCCCTTGAACTGACGCAGCACGGCCAGCGCTTCATCAACGGTGTAGAGCTTTTCGCGGTCGAGCGAGCTGAGGATCTTCGCCTTCTTGGTGATCTTGGTCATGTGCTTAGCCCTCCACCACTTCGAGGCCCATCGAACGGGCGCTGCCGGCGATGATCTTCATCGCCTGATCAATGTCATTGGCGTTGAGGTCGGCCATCTTGGCTTCGGCGATCTCACGGATCTGCGAGCTCTTGATGGTTCCGGCCGACACCTTGCCCGGCTCCTTCGAGCCCGACTTGAGGTTCGCCGCCTTCTTCAGGAAGAACGACGCGGGCGGGGTCTTGGTGATGAAGGTGAACGAGCGATCGCCATAGACCGTGATGACGGTCGGGATCGGCATGCCCTTTTCCATTTCCTGCGTGGCGGCGTTGAACGCCTTGCAGAATTCCATGATGTTCACGCCGCGCTGACCCAGCGCCGGGCCGATCGGCGGCGAGGGGGTTGCAGAGCCGGCGGGCACCTGCAGCTTGATATAGCCTTCGATTTTCTTGGCCATGTGGCCTTACTCCTGTCGCACTCTTGCCGCGCTGTTTCCAGCGCCGCTCATGTTAAGCGGTCAAACGCCTGAGGCTGTGCAACGCCGCAAGCTCCCGCACGGAATCGCTCAGGGGTGACCCCGAGCGAAGGCGCGCGGTTAGAAGGACTGCAGCAAAAAAGCAAGCCGCCGCATGGATGCGAATAATTTTCCGCGCATCTTCAATCGTTAACCGCCGCGTGTTAGGCATCGCCAACCATTCCACCGGGGAAATTCATGATCACCATCGCCATCCGCGTGCGCGAAATCGTTTCGAGCAATGTCGACAGCCTCGTGAGCACCGCAGGCGAGCCGCGCAAGATGCTGCGGCTGCTGCAATCGGAGATCGAGGAAACCCTGATCGCGCTGCACGGCGATGCCGCCAAGGCCAAACGCCAGCAGGCGCGGCTGGAGGAGGCCGCCACCCGCCTTGCCGCCGCGGCTGAGGAATGGACCGGCAAGGCCAAGATCGCCGTTGATCACGGGCGCGAGGACCTTGCCCGCGCCGCGCTGCTGACCCGCGAGGCCGAACGCGCCAAGGCCGCCGATGCCGCAGCAAGTGCCGCGGCGCTGACCGACCAGATTGCCGAAGCCACAAGCGTGATTGCCGATCTCGAAGCCAAGCGGGCTGCGATTGCCGGGCGCATTGCGGAACTGGCGAAGGCGGAAAACGCGGCGAGGCCATCGCCCGCAGCCGACACCCATGTCGATCGCCGCATCGACCGCATCGATGCCCTCGAACGGCGCGCCGGGTTTGCCGATCTGCCGGTCGATGCCCCGACCCCCGCCGCGCTCGACGATGAAATCGCGCAGTTGCAGAAGGCCAGCGCCATCGAGGCCGAACTCGCCGCGCTCAAGGCAGGCGCCCCTGCTCCGTCCAAAAAGGCGAGCGGTAAAAAGAACGGCTGACCTAAAGGCCGCCCGGTCGCGGCACCCTTAGCCCCTTGGTGCGGCTGGTGAGGTGGAAGGCCTTGCACAGCGCGCACTTGTAGGCGCGAAGGGCCACATCGGCGCGCAGCGCGGCCGCTTCTGCGTCCTCACGCGAAGCAAAGCGGCGCTTTTTCTGACAGATGCCGGGGCGGGTTTTCACGACCCTCAATTACCCGCGAAGGCTCAGCCTCGCCAGAGGCCGCGCCCCCGCAGGCGGTCTCAGGCCCAAAAGGCCTGAAACTCGCCGAGGACGCTCGCCCGGAGGGGTGAGGAAAAGATTACTTCGACAGTTCCACGTGCTCGAAATCGAGCTCAACCGGCGTTGCGCGGCCGAAGATCGAGACGCTGACCTTGACCTTGGCCTTGTCGAAATCGAGCTCTTCGACGATCCCGTTGAAGCTGGCGAAGGGCCCATCGAGCACCTTGACCGAATCCCCGATTTCGTAATCCACGCTGATATCGCGCTTCGGCGCTGCCTGTGCTTCGGCCACGCCGCCGAAATAGCGCGAGGCTTCCTTTTCGGAAATCGGCTGCGGCTTGTTTCCCGAACCCAGGAAGCCGGTCACCTTGGGGGTGTTCTTGACGAGGTGATAGATATCATCCGTCATGTTCAGCTTGGCCAGCACATAGCCGGGCATGAACTTGCGTTCGACCTGCACCTTCTTGCCGCGCTTCACTTCGGTCACGGTTTCGGTCGGGACCTGCACTTCCTCGACACCTTCGGAAAGGCCGAGGCGTTCGGCTTCAGCGATGATCGCGTCGCGCACCTTGTTCTCGAAACCGGAATAGGCGTGAATGATGTACCAGCGGGCCATGGAACGTCCTTGGAAATGGGATCTTGAGAGGTAACGAAGGGGCGGCAGGCCTTACTTCAACAGGCCGATAAGCGCGTTCACGATCGCACCGAATCCGGTGTCGATCGCAAGGAAGAACAGCGACAGAATCAGCATGAAGATGAACACGAAGATCGCCGTGCGCACAGTTTCCTCGCGGCTCGGCCACACCACCTTGGTGGTCTCGGCCTTCACCTGACTGAAGAACTCGCCGGGCGAGGTCTTGCGCTTCTTTTCTTCGGCCCCGTCCTTGGGAGCGATCATCTTGTCGGCCATGCCAGCCTGTATCCTTCGCGTAATGCCGTGTCGTCTTGTCCGGCCGGCTTTCAGGTAGGGCTCCGCGCCGCCCGGGACAAGGTCGCCGGAGGGGCTGGATGATCTGCCGATGTCGGAAAGACAATCGGGGCATTACGCGCAAGGCGGCGCAAATGCAAGATTGCTTGGCGGCTTGCCCGGCCCGCTGGCCCGCGGCTGCGCCGGGTGCGGTGCCGGATCTTGCCGCCATCCTTGAAGCGCACCTGATTGCCCGTATATAAGTCCCGTACTCAAGTACGGCTTTGCGAGGTCACATGAAGATCGGAGATCTGGCGCGGGCAGGCGGTGTTTCGGTGGAAACGATCCGCTTCTACCAGCGCCGCGGGCTGCTCTCCGAACCGGCGCGCACGACCGGTGCACGGCGCTATTCGCCCGGCGATCTGGAGCGGCTGCGCTCGATCCGGGCGGCGCAGACCGCGGGCTTCACGCTGGAGGAAATCGCGGCGCTGCTCGATCTTGATCAGCATGACCGGGCAGGCGCGCGCGCCCTTGCCGAAGCGCGGATCGCCGCGATCGATGAACGGATCGAGACCCTCAAGGCGATGCGGGCGGCGCTCAAGGCGCTGGTGAAGGACTGCGCGCAAGGCGGGGACGGGCCGTGCCCGATCATTGGCGCATTCAGCCTTCCGGCAAAATCAACGCCGCCGCACGGCCAGACCCGTGCCCGGCGCGTATAGGTTGCCATGACACCCCGCCCCATTTCCCGCCGCCATTTCATGGGGGCCGCAGGCGCCGCCGCAGGGCTTGCCGCGATGCCTGTCTGGGCGCAGGGCCATTCGGTGCACCCGGTGCGCGGGGGCACGCCGATCCGCACAGGGTTTGACGAGGTTGCAGGCACCCTCATCGACCTTGCGGTGGGCCATGGCCCGCGCGTGGTGCAGGGCAGGAAGGGCCATGGCATTGCCGTGAATGGGAGCGTGCCGGGGCCGCTGATTCGCCTCAGGGAAGGCACCAGCGTCCGCCTCAAGGTGACGAATAACCTGCCCGAAGACACCTCGATCCACTGGCACGGGCTGCTCTTGCCCTTCCACATGGACGGCGTGCCGGGGATCAGCTTTCCGGGCATCAGGCCGGGGCAGACCTTCACCTACGAATTCCCGGTCCGGCAGGCGGGGACTTACTGGTATCACTCGCATTCCGGCCTTCAGGAACAGCAGGGGCATTACGGCCCGCTGATCATCGATCCGGTGGGCGACGAGCCTGCGCAATATGATCGCGATTACATCCTGCTGCTGAGCGAGTTCACCCCGCTCGATCCGCATTTCATCATGGACCGGCTGCGCAAGGGCGAAGGCTATTTCAACTACCAGCAGACTGCTTGGGCGGACCAATATCCGCTGTCAGCCGCTGACCGGCGGATGTGGGCCGAGATGCGGATGCCTGCGACCGACATCGCGGATGTGACGGGCTCGACCTACACCTATCTTGCCAACGGACGCGGGCCGAAGGAGGGGCTGGAATACCTGTTCAACCCCGGCGAACGCGTGCGCCTGCGCATCATCAACGGCGCCGCGCAGACCTTTTTCAACCTGCGCATCCCCGGCCTGCCGATGACAGTGATCGCGGCCGACGGGCAAAACGTGCAGCCGGTGGAGGTCGATGAATTCCAGATCGGCACGGCAGAAATCTACGATGTGATCGTCGAACCGCGCGGGGAGGCCTATACCATCGTCGCCGAAAGCATGGATCGTTCCGGCATGGCGCTCGCCACCCTCGCCAGTCGGCCCGGCGCGCGCGCCGCGATCCCGCCGCCGAGGAAGCCCCCGCTGCTCGACATGGGCGATATGGGGATGAACCACGGGAACGATCACGGCGGCGGGGCGCACAGCATGGCGGGCATGAAGATGCGCGACACCCTGCTCTTGCCGCCCGATGTGAAGGTGGGGCCGGGGATCGACATGGTTGCGATGGCGCCGGTCGACAAGCTGGGCGATCCCGGCATTGGCCTGCGCGATATGCCGCACCGCGTGCTCAATTACCGGATGCTCAGCGCGCTGGAGCCGAACGACGACACGCGCGAGCCATCGCGCCTCATCGAACTCCACCTCACCGGCAACATGGAACGCTACATGTGGTCCTTCGATGGCGAGATGTATTCGGCCGTGCATGACAAGCCGATCCGCTTTGCCTGGAACGAACGGGTGCGCGTCAAGCTCGTCAACAACACCATGATGGCGCACCCCATCCACCTGCACGGGATGTTCTTCACGCTGGTCAACGGCAAGAGCCCGGCCCGCCAGCCAAGGAAGAACGTGGTGATCGTCCAGCCGGGGGCATCGGCGCAGTTCGATCTGACCGCGAACGAGCCCGGCGACTGGGCATTCCACTGCCACCTGCTTTATCACATGCACGGCGGGATGATGCAGACCGTGACGGTAATGGGGCCGCAGGGATGAAGGTCGCGATCGCTGCGCTGGCGCTGACAGGCGCTGCCCCGGTGCTGGCCCAGCATCAGGGGCACTCCATGCCCGAGGACGACGAGCACGCCGGACACGCGATGGGCGAGGCGGGCGCCGCAGCAGACCCCTCGCCCGGCCCGCTGGTGGAAACCCCGCCCCCGCCCGAAGCGGGCAGCGGCCCGCCGCGCGCGGCTGACGCGATCTGGGGGGCAGAGGCGATGGCCGCCTCCCGCGCAGACTTGCGCCGCACCCACGGTGATTTCCCGGTGTTCTGGTTTCAGGGCGATCGCTTCGAAATGCAGGTGCGCGAGGGTCGTGGTGACGCCTACCTGTGGGACATTCAGGGCTATTACGGCGGCCCCACCAGCCGGTTGTGGTTCAAGGCCGAAGGCGAAGGCGAA
>JAGKSZ010000150.1 GCA_018991295.1 Porphyrobacter sp.
GTCCACCGGCTGGTGGTCGTGGCGGGGGGCGACGTCTCCTGCCCCCCCCCCCTGCCCGCCCCGGCGGAGGACGCCCGACGCGCGTCGCGCCCCCCCCGCGGCGGCGCTGCGCGGGGGGGGACCGCTCGGCCCCGCGCGGCGCGGCCCGTCCCCCGCCACAAGGCCTTCCACCAGCGCGGCATGGATGGCGCGGTTGGAATGGACCGCCTCGCTCCCCCCGCGCAGCAGGGCCGCATTGCCCGCCCGCACGCACAGCGCGGCGGCATCGGCGGTCACGTTCGGGCGGCTTTCATAGATGATCCCGATGACCCCGATGGGCACGCGGATACGCTGCAAATTCAAACCATTGGGGCGATCCATAGTGTCAATCACCCGACCCACCGGATCGGGCAGAGCGGCCACCCCCCGCCACTGCATCGGCAATACCTGCCAGCCGCGTTTCATCCAGCGCCAGCCGGTCGAGCATCGCGCCTGAAAGCCCACGCGCCCGACCTGCCGCCAGATCCTGCGCATTGGCGGCCAGCACCTGCGGGGTCGCAGCGCGCAGGGCATCGGCGGCAAGATGCAGCGCGGCAGCCCGCGCATCGCTCGGCAGCGCGGCCAGCTGGCGCTGCGCCTTGCGGGCATCGCTTGCCAGAGCGCGCACCAGCGCCTCGCAATCGGCAGCGTCAACGGGCACAGCGGCGGCAGAAAGACTGGTCATGGCGCAGGCTCTAGCACCGCTTGGCCCGCGAGTCAGGCCTGCCGCCTGCACACCGATTCGCCCGCCCGAAAGGGGCGATTCGCGCCCCAGTTTCGTCCCCTGCTGCAAACGATGATCGTTTCACCGCGAATCCCCATCAATTCACCTGCCCGCGCGATATTGGATTCGACCATAGGTATTCCCCCTGTTAGCGGCGCTCGGGGCACAACCAGAACAATCGGGGCCGCATCTTGTCATTCAAAGATACCGCACATGTGTGGGGCGACCGGCTGCGGCAATGGTTCCCCGACCGCGAGTTCTTCATGCGCGCCGATGGACAGGTGCGCTTCATCAAGATTTCCGGAAAGCTCCAGCTGCGCGTGGCAGGCGGCGTGGCGGCGATGGCGCTGTTGTGGCTGATCGCACTCGCAGCCATGGCCTGGGGCCAGTACCGCGCCGAGGCCGATCTTGCCTCCTTCGTCGAACAGAAGGCCCGCGTCGCCAAATCGGAAGAACGCATCAGGGCCTATGGCAGCGACCTCGACAAGCAGGTTGCCGAAATGAAGGAACGGCAGGATTTCCTTGAGGAAATGGCCCGGATGCTGCCCGAGGACATCGTGGCCGAAGGCGCGGCCACCGGCACGGTCAGCGATTCGTCCGCAGAAGCGGCCGAAACGGTCAAGAAGGTCAGCGCCCTGATCCCCGAAGCGCGCGGGTTGGCCGAAATCGAAGCCCGGCAGCTTGCCTTTGCCGAACGCCTCACGCGCTTTGCCGATGCCCGCGCCCGCCGCGCCGAGGCCGCGATGCGCAAGCTGAACCTCGATCCCAAATTGCTGAGCCGCGAAACGCAAGAGGCCATGGGCGGCCCGTTCGAGGCGCTGCTCGGCAGCGGCGGGGATATCGACCCGCGCTTTGAACGGCTTGGCCTCAGCCTTGCGCGCATGGCGGTGCTGGAACGCGCACTTGATGGCATCCCGCAGGTGGTGCCCGCAGGTGATCAGAACATTACCTCGGGCTTTGGCTATCGCCGCGATCCCTTCAATGGCCATGCCGCGATGCACGCGGGGCTGGATTTCAAGGGCCCGATCGGCGCCCCGATCTTTGCCGCTGCCGATGGGCGCGTGACCTTTGCCGGGGTCAAATCGGGTTATGGCAATGCCATCGAAATCACCCATGGTAACGGGATGTTGACCCGTTATGCCCACTTGTCGCGGATCGGGGTGAAGGTGGGGCAGGAAGTTGCCGCCGGCACCACCATCGGCGGGCTCGGCAACACCGGACGTTCCACAGGGCCGCACCTGCATTTCGAAGTCCGCATCAATGACCGCGCGATCAACCCGCGCCCGTTTCTGGAGGCCGCACCCGATGTTCTCAAGGAAGCCCGCGCAGCCGGATCAGCCGCATCTGCCAAGCGCCCCGCCGTCTCGTCCCGCTAACAGGAGCAGTTCCATGGCCACTGGTTCGACCTTTTCGGTGATCGGCGCGGATGTGACCATCACGGGCAACATCAACGCCTCGGCCGATCTGCATATTGACGGGCGCATCGATGGCGACATCACCTGCGCCAGCCTCGTGCAGGGCGAAAAGAGCGCGATCAGCGGCGCAGTGGTGGCCGAAAGCGCAAGGCTGGCAGGCAAGGTGACCGGTTCGATCACCGCGCGGGAACTGGTGATCCTCAAGACCGCCCGGATCGAAGGCGATGTGCATTATGATGCGCTGACCATCGAACAGGGCGCCGAAGTCGATGGCCGTTTCGCCCCCAATGCCCGCCAGCAGGCGGTGAAGGCCGTGCCGCAGCAGGTCCACGCGGCAGAATAAGCGCGGCTATCCTCCCCTTCGGCCTGCCGGAGGGGCTGGGGGTGAGCACTTTCTTCACGGTCCGTCTCAGGGTTTGGCCAGACCCGGCACAGACCCCCTCCAGATGTGCCTCAGACCCCTCTCAGACCCCTTCTCGCCCCCTGCTTGCCGCACACATTGTGGGCCTGTGGCAGCGGGGTCACCAATGTTTCACGTGAAACATTGGCGCTGAAGGTCAGAGCACTTCGGCGCGCAGGGTCTTGCGGTCGAGCTTGCCGATCATGGTCTTGGGCAAGGCATCGCGCACCACCACGGAATCGACCCTCTCATGCTTGCCGATGCGGGCATTGAGCCAGCTCGCCAGCTCCTCACCCGAAGCGGTCGCGCCTTCGTTCAGGGTCACATAGGCGCGCGGCACTTCGCCCCGGTATTCCTCCGGCACGCCGATCACCAGCGCCTCCTTGACCGCGGGGTGTTCAAGGATCACGTCCTCGACGACGCTGGGAAAGACCTTGAACCCGCCGACGGCGATCATGTCCTTGATTCGGTCGACGATTTCGAGGAATCCGTCCGCGTCCAGCCGTGCGACATCGCCGGTGCGCAGGTAACGCTTGCCGTCCCGCTCCACGAAGGTTTCCGCATCGCTTTCCGGCCGGTTCCAGTAGCCGCGCATGACCTGCGGGCCATGCACCGCCAGTTCGCCCGGTTCACCCTCGGGGGCGAGCCTGGCGGGGTCCTCCTTGTCGAGCAGCACCACCTCGGTCCCCGGCACCAGCTGGCCGATGGTGCCGCGCTTGCGGAAGCCGTCATAGGGGTTGGCCGAAACCACGCCCGAACTTTCGGTAAGGCCATAGCCCTCGCACACCCGCACCCCGGTGACCGCCTCGAACCGCTCATGCACCGGCCCCGGCATCGGCGCCCCGCCCGAGATGCAGACCTTGAGGCTGGAAAGGTCGGTCTTTGCAAGGTCAGGGTGATCGAGGATCGCCTGAAACATCGTCGGCACGCCGGGAAAGCCGGTGCAGCGATAACGCTGGATCGTCTCCAGCACCTGTTTCGTTTCGAACCGCGGCACCATCGCGATTGACCCGCCAGTGACCATCGCGTGATTGAGCAGCGCGGTGTTGGCGAACACATGGAAGAACGGCAGCGCGCCCATGAACACCTCGCCCGTGGGGTTGCCAAAGGGGTTCAATGCCGCAACCTGCTGGGCGTTCACCGAGAGCTGATCATGCCCCAGCATCGCCCCCTTGGGCCGCCCGGTGGTGCCGCCGGTATATTGCAGCAAAGCAAGGTCTTGCGGGCCGATTTCGACCGGAGCAGGGGCGCCCGGCGGGGTCATGTCGGCCCAGCTCCTGACCGTCGGCCCATAGGCGACATCGGCGATCTGGCTGCGCTTCAGCAGCTTGAGCGCCAGCCCCTTGTACCACGGCAGCTGGTCGGCAAGGCTGCCCACCACCAGCGTCTCCAGCGCCGATCCGCCCAGCACCTTGTGCGCGTTCTTATAGAGTTCGGGCACATCGACCGTCACCAGCACCCGCGTGCCGCTGTCGGCCACCTGCCAGCTCAGCTCCTCGACCGAATAGAGCGGCGAGAAGTTCACCACCACCGCGCCTGCCATCATCGCCCCGTAATAGGCGGCGGCGTAGATCGGCACATTGGGCAGGAACAGCCCGACCCGGTCGCCCTTGGCAATGCCGATGGCTTGCAGGCCGGCGGCAAAGGCACAGGCTTGCTTGTGGATCTGGCTGTAGCTGTAGGTCCGCCCGAGGAAGTGCAGGAACGGCGCCTGCGGGTTCATCGCCAGCGTGCGTTCGAGCAGAGCGGGCAGGCTGGCGGGCGCGAACTGCGTGTCGGCAGGGACGGGGTGGTGATAGGCGGCTGCGGGGGCGAGGCTACTGACAGTCATGTCAGTAATAGTGGCGCACAATGGCTTGGCGCACAAGCGAAACTGCGGGAGCTTTGTGTCATTCCTCCCCGCCC
>JAGKSZ010000151.1 GCA_018991295.1 Porphyrobacter sp.
GGCGTGCGGGTGCGCGATGTGCGCTATATCGCCAGCCAGCCATGGCCTTTCCCGAGCCAGCTGATGATCGGCTGCACATCTGTGGCGGACGATCCGGCGCTCAATATCGACACCACTGAACTCGAAGATGCGCGCTGGTTCACCCGCGCCGAACTGGAAGCGGCGCGGGCGGCGGGCGAGGCGGGAACTGACCTCCTCTATTTCCCGCGCCCCTTTGCGATTGCGCATCACCTCGTGTGCTGGTGGCTCGACCGGTGAGCGTTCCCCAGACCCTCACCATCGACATCTGGTCGGATGTGATGTGCCCGTGGTGCCTGATCGGCTATGGCCAGCTGACCCGGGCCTTGCAGGAGCTGGACGGCGAGATCGCGGCGGAAATCCGCTGGCGCCCGTTCGAGCTGAACCCGCAGATGCCTGCCGAAGGCGAGGAGCAGGAAGCGCATCTCGCCCGCAAATATGGCCGCCCCGCCGAAGAAGGCGCGAGGCTGCGCGGGCAGATGAAGGCGATTGCCGAAAGCGCGGGCGTTTCGCTGTCATGGGACGGGGACAGCCCAGATGGCAAAGAGGCTCCGCCTGCGATGATGTGGAACACCCGCGATTGCCACAAGCTGCTGGCCTTTGCCCTCGAACAGGCCGGACCTGAGGTGCAGACTGCGCTTAAGCTCGCGCTGTTCCGCGCCCATTTCAACCAGCGCCGCAATCTGGGCGACCGGGCGGTGCTGCTCGATATTGCCGCTGCTTCAGGCCTGCACCGCGCGGCGGCCAAGGCCGCGCTCGATGATCCCGAGCTTGAGGCCCGCGTGCTCGCTGAAGAAGCACAAGCCTGGGACATGAACATTTCCGGCGTGCCGGCCATGGTTGTGGAAGGCAGGTTCCTGATCCCCGGTGCACAAGGACCCGAGGTCTATGTCAATGCGCTGCGGCGCGTGGCGGACAAGGTACGGGCGGCGGCGAAGTAGGCTTGAATCTCCGTTCGCCCTGAGCTTGTCGAAGGGCCGTCTTGCTTGGACTTTCCGCGCCAGGCTCGAACGATGAGTGCAGTGCTTCGACAAGCTCGGCACGAACGGAAGACAGGCGCTAAACCAGCCCCAGCCGTTCCAGCTTCATCGCGAGGCGGCCGGGGAGCGCATCGCCGATGTCCTCGCCATCGGCCACATCCTTGGGGGCCTTCTCGTCGGTGAGATAACGCCAGCCCTGATGGGCGCGCTTGGGAATCTGGTGCACGCGGATCAGGCGCGGCTCCAGCACGATATCCCAGCGCCCGTCCTCGGTCTTGGCAAAGCCAAGGATCGGTGATCGCGCCACGATGGCGTGGTTGATGATCCAGTAAAGCGATCCGCCCACACATTCCTCGTGCCGGGTCGGGCGGTTGCGGGTGGTAAGGCCGATCGCCTGCCTGCCATCAAACCAGCGGGCCAATTGGTCATAGCTTTTCGCCCCGAAGGCGATCTTGGTCAGGTGCAGCGGCATGGCGCCAATGTGGGCCAGCCGCCCGCCCGATCAAGCGATGCTGAGGCCCCCGTCCACAATAAACGGCGCCCCGGTGGCAAACTTGCTCTCGTCGCTGGCGAGATAGACCACCAGATGCGCGATATCCTCAACCTCGCCCATGCGCCCGATCGGCTGTGCGACTGAGAAGGCGGCGCGCGTCGCATCGGGATCGGGGGTGCCCGCAATCACGCTTTCCACATTGGGGGTGAGGATCGTGCCGGGCTGCACGGAGTTCACCCGCACGCCGTTCCTCTCACGCGCACAGTAGAGCGCGATGGACTTGGTCAGCGTCACCACCGCTGCCTTGGCGCTGTTATAGGCGGCAAGATCGGGCGAGGGCTTGTTGCCCGCAGCAGACGAGAAATTGACGATCGAGCCGCCGCCGCCTTTCGCCATCAAGGGGATCGCCGCCTTGCAGCCCATGAAGATCGAATCGACATCGACGGTGTAGCAGCGCCGGAAATCCTCAGGGCTGATGTCCGCGATGGAGCCGAACACGGTGATTGCGGCATTATTGACCAGTACATCGAGCCGCCCGTGGGCATCTTCGATCTCAGCGATCACTGCCTGCCAGCGCGCCCAATCGGTCACGTCCTGATGGAGAAAGTCGCAGCCCAGCTGCGCCGCCGTCGCCCGGCCTGCGGCGTCATCAATATCGGTGATGATGACAGTCGCGCCCTCGGCCAGCAGCGCCTTTGCCGCAGCGCACCCCAAGCCCATCGCGCCGCCTGTCAGCAACACCACCTTGCCCGCCACCCGTCCTGCCATTGCCCTCTCCCATTTGTCTGGCGCGCGCGTCCATGGCGAAGGCGAGAGCCCGATGCCCACCCCGCTGCCACTAGCCAGCAAGCTGGCAAGTCTCGCTCCCCTCCGGCATGCAGGAGGGGTTGGGGGTGGGCCTGTCAGGTGCCCGAAATCGCGAAAGACGCTGGCCGCCTGTCGTTGGGACAGAGGGCTATCAGCCGGTCAGGCCCATCGCCACTGCCAAACCTAAGAAGGCAAAGAAGCCCATCGAATCGGTGATCATCGTCACGAACACGCTGCTCGCCACCGCCGGATCCTGATCCAGCCGTTCGAAAATCACCGGCACCAGCACGCCTGCAAGGCCTGCCACGGCGATGTTGATGATCATCGCCAGCGCGATCACCACGCCCATCATGGGTGAGAACAGCACCGCCGCCGCCGCGCCGATCAGCACCGCGATGGTCCCGCCATTCAGGATCGCCACACGAAATTCGCGCCACAGGATGCGCCGGGTGTTCGAACGGGTGAGCTGGTTGGTCGCAATCGCGCGCACCGCCACGGCCATGGTCTGCGTGCCGGCATTGCCGCCGATGCTGGCGACAATCGGCATCAGCACCGCAAGCGCCACCAGCTGTTCGATCGCCGCGCCGAAGAAGGCGATGATCGAGGAGGCCACCACCGCCGTCCCCAGATTGGCAACCAGCCAGCGCACCCGCGCCACGTAAGCCTCGCGGATCGGCTCGTTGATGTCGCCATCGCCCGCACCGGACAAAAGCAGCGCATCCTCGCCCGCTTCTTCGGAAATGATGTGGACGATATCATCGACCGTCATCTGCCCGACCAGCCGCCCGCCTTCATCCACCACCGCAGCTGAAATCAGCGCGTATTTCTGGAACATCAGCGCGACTTCTTCCTGATCCATCGTCACCGGGATCAGGGTCTGATCGCGCTTCATCACATCGGTCAGCCGCACGCTGCGCGGGGTGGTGAGGATCCACGACAGCGCGCAAGTGCCAACCGGATGGTGGCGTTCATCGATCACGAAGACTTCGAAGAAGTCATGCTCCAGATCGCCGTCCTCGCGCAGGTAATCGATAAGATCGCCCACGCTCATGTGTTCGGGCACCGCAACGAAGTGCCGGCTCATCAACCGGCCGGCGGTTTCTTCCGGATAGGCCAGCGCCGAGGCCACCGCCGCGCGCGTTTCCGGCTCCAGTTCCGCGATCACCGCCGCCTGATCGGCCGCGTCCAGATCCTCGATCAGCTGCACCGCATCATCGGTGTCCAGCTGTTCGGCAATCGTTGCCACGGCCTGCGCGGACAGGGTGTCCATCAGGTCTTCGCGGACGTAATCATTGAGCTCTGCGATCACATCGCTGGTCATCAGATCGCTGATGGTGGCGGCCAGCTGGGTGCGTTCACGCGGTTCGAGCAGTTCGATAAGGTCGGCAATATCGGCCGCGTGGAGCGGCTCGACCAGATCATAGACCGCGCCCTTGTCGCCCGCTTCCAGCGCCAGATGCACGGCGCTGACGAAACTGGGCTTCAGGCGGTTTTCCTCGTCGTGGCGTTCATCGTCGACCCGGTCATCCGGGCGCACTTCGGCCTCCGCCGGATCGGCGGCGATCAGGTCATCATCAAGGATGCGATCTTCGGCCATGTCGGCGGTTTAGGCAGGGAGGGCGCAAAAGCAAGGGCAGAGGGTGACAGCGGCGGATTGGGTGCGTAAAGCCGCCTGCGAACAACCCCAATCCCGTTCGCCCCGAGCTTGTCGAAGGGCCGCACTTCTCTTTCGGACCGGAACCTGAGACCCAAGGAAAGACGATGCTTCGACAGGCTCAGCACGAACGGTTTCATTTGGCCACAACCGCCTTGCACGCCCGTGCAGGTTCTTCGCCCTTCAGCGCGGTGAGGCCGAGCTTGGCAAACAGAACGCCGTCCTTGTCATCGCCCGCATTGGGCGCGGTCAGCAGCTTGTCACCGGTGAAGATCGAATTCGCGCCTGCAAGGAAGCACAGCGCCTGCGTGGCTTCCGACATGGACTCGCGCCCTGCCGAGAGCCGCACCATCGAACGCGGCATGGTGATGCGGGCCACCGCAACGGTGCGGACGAATTCGATGTCGTCGATCTTGGCGAGCGGGGTATCGGCGAGCATGTTGCCCAGCACCGTGCCCTTGACCGGCACCAGCGCATTGACCGGCACGCTTTCGGGGTGCTGCGGCAGGGTGGCAAGCGTGTGGACAAAGCCCACCCGGTCCTCGCGCGTCTCGCCCATGCCGACGATCCCGCCGCTGCATACATTGATCCCCGCCTTGCGCACGTGATCGAGGGTATCGAGCCGGCACTGGAAATCGCGGGTGGAGATCACCCGCTCGTAATATTCAGGGCTGCTGTCGATATTGTGGTTGTAGTAATCGAGCCCGGCGTCCGCGAGCATGTCGGCCTGATGCGGTTCGAGCATCCCCAGCGTCATGCAGGTTTCGAGGCCCATCGCGGAGACACCCTTCACGATCTCGACAATCGCAGGCATGTCGCGGTCCTTGGGATTGCGCCACGCCGCGCCCATGCAGAACCGCTGGCTGCCTTGATCCTTGGCCTGCGCCGCGCGCTGGAGCACAGCCTGCACGTCCATCAGTTTTGTGGCTTCGACGCCCGAGTCCGCGTGCACCGACTGCGAGCAATAGCCGCAATCCT
>JAGKSZ010000152.1 GCA_018991295.1 Porphyrobacter sp.
CGATCTTGTATTGCAGGCTGTCCGGGATCGGCATGGCCGCGCAGTAGCGCCACAGTTCGGAATCGTCCCGCTCGCAGGCCTTGTAATGGAGGATCAGGAAGTCCCGGATCAGCTCGTATTCCCTTGAAGTCTGGGCATTATATTCGCGCGCCAGCAGGGGCGAGACGCTGTTGTCGGGCAGCAGCGCAATCAGCCGCATGATGCCATACTGGATGAGGTGCAGGCTGGTCGATTCCAGCGGTTCCATGAACCCTGCCGAAAGCCCGATGGCAACGCAGTTCTTCTTCCAGAACGCGCGGCGCTTGCCGGTGACAAAGCGCAAGGGGCGGGGGTCTGCCAGCGGCTTGCCGTCAAGATTGGCAAGGAGCGTGTCACTTGCTTGATCTTCCGAGATAAATTCGCTGCAATGGACATAGCCATTGCCGGTGCGGTGCTGGAGCGGGATGCGCCACTGCCACCCCGCCTCACGCGCTGTGGAGCGGGTGTAGGGGGTGAATTCGCCCCGCTCGCAGGGGACGGCAACGGCACGGTCACAGGGCAGCCACGCTTGCCAGTTGTCATAGCCCGCCTGCAAGGCCTCCTCGATCAGAAGACCCCGGAAGCCGCTGCAATCGATGAAGAATTCGCCTTCGATGCGGATGCCGCTGTCAAGGGTAACGCCCTCGATGAACCCGTCTTCGCCGCGCAGGGCAACGTCCATCACCTTGCCCTCAACCCGCGTAACCCCGCGGCCTTCCGCATAGCGCCGCAGGAAGGCGGCATAGAGCCCGGCGTCGAAGTGGTAGGCATAATCGAAGGTTGACTGGATCAGCCGCCGATCGGGCGAGGGGTGGGCGAATTTGCCCGCCTTTGCCATCGCCCAGCACATCGAAAAATCGTCAATCGGGCCGGGTGCGCGCCCCTCCAGATGTTCGTGCATCCAGTGGTGGTAGAAGGGCACGGTGTCGAACTCCGCGCCGTACTGGCCAAAGGGGTGGAAGTAGGAATGGCCCAGCTTGCCCCAGTCGATGAACTGGATCCCCAACTTGAAGCTGCCCTGCGTTTCGCGGACGAAGGTCGCCTCGTCGATGCCGAGGCGCTGGTTGAAATGGCGGATCGGGGGGATGGTCGCCTCGCCCACGCCAACGGTGCCGATCGCCTCGCTCTCGATGAGGGTGATGGCGCATGCGCCGCCGGTCGCCTGCGCAAGGGCTGCTGCCGTCATCCACCCCGCCGAACCGCCGCCGACGATGACGATGGACTTAAGGGGGGCAGGCGCAGCGGTCATCCCCCGCAGCTTTCCCGGATCAGCAGGCTGGTTTCAAGCCGTTGCGAAATCGCCGGACCATCGCCCTTGTCGATCAGCTTGGAGACCAGCATCCGGCCTGCCAGATTGGCGTCCTGATCGATGGTGGTAAGCTGCGGGGTGACAAGCCGGGCGGCAGGGATGTTGTCGTAGCCGACTACCGAGACATCCTCAGGCACGCGCATCCCCGAACGTGTCAGCGCCCGGATCGCGCCGATGGCGATCAGATCGGATGCGGCGAACACGGCATCGAACCTGAGGCCCCGGGCGACCGCGCTGCGCACCGCGGCCTCGCCCGAGTGAACCTCGAAATGGGCGGGCACGATCAGATCATCGTCAAAGGCAATTCCCGCCTGGTCGAGCGCCTGCCGATAGCCGCGAAACCGCTGTTCGGCCTCGGGCGCTTCGGTATCGCCAAGGAACAGGATGCGGCGTCGGCCAAGGCGCGCAAGATGCGCCGTCGCCCGCCTGCCGCCGGCAAGGTTGTCCGATCCGATCACGCAATATTGCGCATCCGGAAACTCCGCGCCCCATACCACGAAACGGTTGTCACGCGCGGACAAGGCATTGAATTCGTGGTGGAGCGAGGATTGCCCGATGAAGATCACGCCGGTCGCCCGGCTGGTGCTCATCGCGTAATCGAGATCGCCGCTGGCGCGGGGGGAAAGGTGGCTGATGATGAGGTCGGCGTTGCGTTCGCGCGCGGCCTCCGCGATGCCGGCGAGCAGTTCGAGGAAGAAGGGATCGGACACCCGGCTGTCACGCGCCTGCGGGGCGGGGACGACCACCGCGATGGTCGCATCCGCGCCGATCGGGCCGCTCGGCATCGAGGCGCGGAATTCATAATCATGGGCGCGGGCGATCTGCCAGATCTGCTGCTTGGTGCGCCGCTTGACCGAAGGGCTGTCATTCAGCGCGCGGCTGACGGTCGAGATCGAAACCCCGGCCTCGCGTGCGATATCTTCCAGCGTGGCGCTGCGCCGGGATGAGGGCGATGTGTCGTCCATCAGCCCCCCTTGACGGCGGCCCAGTAGCCGCTGCCGGGGGCCAGAACGTCCGGCACCGCGCCGCTGCCGACATGGCTTTCGGTGGCGATCAGGCTGAGCGGGCCGAGCGCTGCAGGTGCCTGCCAGTGGCCGGGGCCTTCCCCGAGGTTGAAGACGCACAGCACCGGCCCGCCATCATCCTCGCGCACGAAGGCGAGGATGTCTTCGGGGGTGTCCAGCAGCGCAATCCCGCCCACCGCCAGCGCCCGATGCTGCCGCCGGGCCGCCAGCAGCGCACGGGCATAGGCGAGGGTGGAGACAGGGTCTGCCGCCTGCCGGTCCACGGCAAAGCCGGTGTGCGCCGGATCGAGCTTGAGCCAGGTGCGGTTGGCGCTGGAAAAGCCCGCCTGCGGGGCATTGGCCGCCCAGGGCATCGGGGTGCGCGCACCATCGCGGCCAAGGGTGTGCGGCCAGTTGGCGATCGCCTCAGGGTCCTGAAGGTCCTCGAAGGCGACCTCGCCCTGCGGCAGGCCCAGTTCCTCGCCCTGATAGATGATCGGATTGCCGCGCAAGGCCAGCAGCAGCAGCAGGTTGAGGCGCGCTGCGCGGGCCATGTCGCCATCCAGCGTCCAGCGGGTCACCGCGCGCGGGGCATCGTGGTTGGAAAAGGCCCATGAAGGCCAGCCCTCGCCCGGCGTGCCATCCCATTGCGAAAGGCTGGCGCGCACCAGCGGCGCGGTCAGGCGCGGGGCGTAGAGGAAATCGAAATTATAGGCACTGTCGAGCCGCTTGCCGCCGTGGGTGAAGGCCTTCATTTCCGCCAGTGGTTCAGGCCCGCCCACTTCGGCAACGGTGAAGCGGCCGGGAAATTCGTCGATCGTTTGGCGGATACGCTCAAGGAAGCCGACAATGTCGGGGTGCGACTGGTTGAACTGCTTGATCTGCATGTCGAAGGGCCGGGTCACCAGCTCCATCGGCACGCCCGAAGGCGGGTTATCGCGCAAGTCAGGATCATGCATCGAGAAGTTGAGCGCATCCAATCGGAACCCGTCCACGCCGCGCTCCAGCCAGAACCGCGCCACATCCAGCAGCGCATCCTGCACCGCGATATTGTGGACGTTGAGATCGGGCTGCGAGGTCAGGAAATTGTGGAGGTAATACTGCTTCCTTGGCCCGTCCCACTGCCATGCCGATCCGCCAAACACCGATTGCCAGTTGGACGGGGGCGAGCCATCGGGCTTGGGGTCCGCCCAGACATACCAATCCGCCTTGGGATTGGTGCGGTCCTTGCGGCTTTCCTGAAACCACGCGTGTTCATCGGAGGTGTGCGAATAGACCTGATCGATGATCACCTTTAGCCCCAGCGCGTGCGCCTTTTCGATGATGCGATCAAAATCGGCAAAGGTGCCGAAGCTGGGATCAATCCCGCAGTAATCGGCCACATCATAGCCGAAATCCTTCATCGGTGAGGTGAAGAAGGGCGAAATCCAGATGCCGTCCACGCCAAGGTCAGCGATGTAATCGAGACGCTCGGCAATCCCGGCAAGGTCACCGATGCCATCGCCGTTGGTGTCACGGAACGAGCGCGGGTAGATCTGGTAGATGACAGCCCCGCGCCACCACGCCAGCGCGGGCGTGATCGCATCGTGGGTTTCGGCAAGAGCGGTTGCCATCAGTCGTCAGTCTCCAGAATACAGGCCGCAAAACCGAAGGCGGGCAGCGTGAGCCTGACCGATCCCGGAGCGGCAAGCGCCGTGGGACACTGGCCGATCACCGCCGTCACACTGCGCGCCGCGTAGCTGACCTCGATGCTTTGCGAAAGTGGGCTTTCGCCGGTGTTGAAGGCGAGAATGACGCGCTGTCCGGTTTCGGGATCGTGGCGTTCCACCGCGAGCAGGCCGGGCCTGGCTTCCTCGAAGGCGCGCACGGTGGAAAGGCCCCGGCGCAGGGCCGGGCTGCTGGTGCGGGCCTGCGCCAGATCGGCAATCAGCCGGTAGAGCGGGTGGCCGGTGTCAAAGTTGCTCTGTGCGGTGGTGGCAGAGGTGCCGATCAGGCGGTTGTCGTTGTAAACAGCCGTCCGGCTCGGGAACATATCCTCGCGCGCCAACTGATCATTGCCATCGGAAATGAAGCCCTGCTCGTCCCCGTAATAAACCGTCGGCACCCCGCGCAGCAGGAACATCATGGCATGGCCGAGCCTGACCCGGGCGAGCAGCTTGGCCTCATTATCCGATCCGCTCATTTCGCGCACGAACATCGAAAAGCGCCCGAAATCGTGGTTGCCAAGGAAGGTCGGAAGGCCCAGCGCGGTCTTGGCGCCGCCGGGATAGATCGCATCCTGCTGGAGAAACTCCGCCATCAGGCGCGGCGGGGATTTGCCGCCGGCAACGATCTGCGCGGCCTTGGCGAAGCCCATGTCGAGCGCATAGGGAAGCCCGCTTTCCGCCATCACCTGCGCGGCAAGGGTGGCGGTGGGTTCCTCATAGGCGATCTCGCCGAAGATGTGGAAATGGTCGATCCCCTTGGCCTTGGCGCGGGCTAGCATCGCGGGGACGAAAGCCTGCCAGAACTGCGGGTTCACGTGCTTGGCGGTATCGATGCGGAAGCCGTCGATCCCGTAATCGTCAATCCACTGGCCGAAGATGTCGATCATGCCCGAAACGACGCGGGGATGCTCGGTTGCCAGATCATCGAGGCCGGAAAAATCGCCATAGACGCTGCTTTCGCCCACCCAGTGCGAATTGCCGCGATTGTGGTAAAGCGTCACATCATTGAGCCAGGCGGGCACTTTCACCCCGCGCTCGGCCTCGGGCACGATCGGGGTATAGGCAAATGTCGGGTCGGTCAGCCGCGCCCAGTTGTCAGGATCGGGATTGTCGTCACCGGCAAAACCCGGATTGATCGCCGCGCCGCCAACGCCGCCGCGCCGCGAAAAGGGATATTCGCCCTTGCTGCGATAGGCATATCCGGTCTGCTCGCCTTCCACGTAGCCGATCACATCGGCGGTGTGGTTGGTGATGATGTCCATATAGACCTTCATCCCGCGCGCGTGGGCGGCATCGACGAAGGCCTTGAATTGGGCATTGGTGCCGAAATGCGGATCAACGCTGGTGAAATCGGTCACCCAGTAACCGTGATAGCCCGCGCTTTCCTCGCCCGGCTTGCCCTGAACGGGCTTGTTCTTGAAGATCGGCGCAAACCAGATCGCGGTGACGCCCATGCCCTGAATATAGTCGAGCTTCGCGGTGAGGCCTGCAAGGTCGCCGCCGTGGTAGAAGCCCTTGTGGGTGGGATCAAAGCCGTGTTGCAGCGGGCCGCCTTTCAACCCTCCGCGATCATTGGCGGCATCGCCGTTTTCGAAGCGGTCGGGCAGGACGAAATAGATGATCTCGTCTTCAAGCTGGCGTTCGGCAATCGGCGGAGCCACAGACGCCCGACTGGCTGTGACCGGCCCTCCTGCCAAGGCGGTGCTTGCACACAGCACAGCCGCAATCCCGGCGAAGATTCGCATCATGTCTAGGCTCCCTCCGGCTGAGGTTGTGACAGCTTGGGAAATATTTTGCAAATCTTTGTGTTGAGCGGGATGGTGCCGCAAATTGCGCCGTAAAATCCTGATATAAAGCTATAAATGGCGATACACACAGGTGGGTTACCGATTTTTCGGGCCTCGGTATGCAAAGTTTCTTGCAAATTTTTGCAAGCCGTCCAGACTATGCCCCGGCCGCATCATCTGCCTTGCCGGACGCCAGATCCGGGGCGCAGGTGCTGGGCCGGGCGGCATTGTGCCTTGAGGCGCGTGCGGCGGGAGAGGGATGATAGCGACGATGACGGAAGCTGGCCACAAGCCTGCGCTGAACCCTGCGCAGATCTGGAACATGAGTTTCGGATTCCTCGGGATCCAGATCGGGTTCGAGCTTCAGAACGGCAATGTCAGCCGCATCTTCCAGACGCTGGGCGCAGATGTCGGGGAGCTGGCCATCCTGTGGATTGCCGCCCCGATGACCGGGCTGATCGTGCAGCCGATCATCGGGCACCTTTCGGACAAGACCTGGAGCCCGCGATGGGGGCGGCGGCGGCCCTATTTCCTCGTCGGCGCGCTGCTGGCGACGCTGGCGCTGTTTGTCATGCCCAATGCGCCTGCCTTGTGGGTGGCGGCAGGGATGCTGTGGATCATGGACGCCTCGCTCAACATCACGATGGAGCCGTTCCGCGCCTTTGTGGGCGATAACCTGCCCGATCGCCAGCGCACCATGGGCTATGCCATGCAGAGCTTCTTCATCGGCACCGGCGCGGTGATGGCGGGCGCGCTGCCGTGGGTGATGACCAATTGGCTCGGCCTCAGCAACGTGGCGCCCGAAGGGATGATCCCGGAAACGGTGCACTGGTCCTTCTACATCGGAGGCGCGGCGCTGCTGGCGGCGGTGGCGTGGACAGTGTTCACGACCAAGGAATATTCGCCCGACGAACTCGCCCGCTTCGAGGCTGCGCGCGGTGAAGCTCCGCGCGCCGGGCACGCAGCCGCCACCCGCAGCGCCGCGCAGTTCAATAGCGGCGGCACCCTGTGGGTGATCGCCGGGGCGCTGATCGCCGCCGCTGTCGCTTTGGCTCGCAGCGAGAGCCGCCCCGCCTTCCTCGGCACGATCGAGATCGCCAAGGATATCTATGTGCTGGCCGGTCTGGTCGGCGGGTTTGGCGTGATCCAGCTGATCGCCGGGATGCTGCGCGCTCAGGGCCGTGAGAGCAGCGGGTTCATGGAGGTTGTCACCGATCTCTTCGCGATGCCGCGCACCATGCGCCAGCTGGCTTTGGTGCAGTTCTTCAGCTGGTT
>JAGKSZ010000153.1 GCA_018991295.1 Porphyrobacter sp.
TTGGCCACATGGGGGTCAAGCTTGCCGCCGCCATGGGGGCGGAGGTGACCGTGCTGTCCCGTTCGGAAAGCAAGCGCGCCGATGCTGAAAAGCTGGGCGCCCATGCCTTCCTCAACACCTCTGATCGCGACGCGATGAAGGCCAGGCGCGGCTATTTCGACATGGTCTTGAACACCATCCCGGTGCGCCATGATGTGGTGCCCTACCTCCATCTGTTGCGGATCGACGGGGTACAGGTGCTGGTCGGATTGATCGGGCCGATGCCGGAAATTCACACCGGCGTGCTGCTGGGCCGCAAGGTGCTGACCGGCAGCGGGATCGGTGGGCTGGCGCAGACCCAGGAAATGCTCGATTTCTGCGCCGCCAAGGGCATCCTGCCCGATATCGAGGTGATTGCGATGCAGGATATCGAGGCAGCCTACGCGCGGATGGAGGCCAGTGACATCAAGTACCGCTTCGTGATCGACATGGAGAGCCTGCGCGTGGCCGCTTGAGCCTGCGCGCCATGGTGCCCGCTTGACGTATCGACCCCGTAATGGGGCCGGACTAGGTATCTCTGCAAAGTGTGGCAGGAAAGCCACGCAACATGATAATATGGCAGGCCCGTTTCATATAAGCTTTGTGCGCCGCAGCATGTTGGCGGATTATGTCCGTGACGTGACGGGAACCCGATTCTTTCGGTAAAAAATCTCCTGCATGTCGCGCAGGTGGAACGATCCAAACCTCTTCATGGAGCGTTCCTTATGTCCATTCGTTTCGCATCAGCCGCGTCGGCTGTCGCACTTGCCGCCTGCTTTGCCACCCCCGCTTTCGCTGGTGAGGCAAATGCCGCCAACATCGGCCCGGCTGCTGAAACCGAAACCGAAATCACCGTCACCGAAGCCCCCGCCTCTGCCGGCCTTCCCGTGCTCGCGCCGATCGATCTTTCCGAGGCGATGGGCCAGGAAGAAGCCACCCCGGCCATCACCATTTCCGGCTCGGCCACGCTCGCATCGGATTACCGTTTCCGCGGCGTTTCGCAGACCGATGAAGGCATGGCGATCCAGGGCGGCTTTACCATTGCCCACGAAAGCGGCTTCTACCTGGGCACCTGGGGCTCGAACCTGGCGGGCTGGGGCACCTTCGGCGGCGCCAACATGGAGCTCGATATCTACGCCGGTTACAAGCTGCCGGTGGGCGAAGGCACTCTCGATTTCGGCGGCACCTGGTTCATGTATCCCAGCGGTGCGGACACCACCGACTTCGTCGAGTTCTACGCCAAGCTTTCCGGCGCGGTCGGCCCGCTCGGCCTGACTGCAACGGTTGCCTATGCCCCCTCGCAAGAGGCGCTGGGCCGCGTGTTCTTCACCGGCGCGCGCGCCGCAGCCGGCCTGCCCAACGATCCGGGCGACAAGGAAGACAACCTCTACCTTGCCGGTGATGCGACCTATGGCATTGCCGATACGCCGATCACGCTGAAGGCCCACATCGGCTATTCGGACGGCAACCCCGGCCTTGGGCCAAACGGCACCAGCATCGCGCCGACCGGCACCTATTTCGACTGGTCGCTGGGCGCAGACATCGTCCCGGTTTCGGGCCTGACGCTTTCGGTCGCCTATGTCGATACCGACATTTCGGACCGCGAAAGCGCCTATCTGCTCCCGAACTTCGCCACGCTGGCCGGCAATTCGATTGCCGATGCAACTGTCGTGTTCTCGGTCACCGCATCGTTCTGATCCGGGGCCGTTAGCAGGAGGGGGTGCCTCGCCGGAGACGGCGGGGCGCCCCTTTGCTTTTGTGTGTTCCCTTTTGGCCTGCGCCCCGATAGGTCTCTTGTCGCAACCTGATACAGGTGACGGGGAGAGACGATGAAGCGCATGGCATTGTGGGCGGCAACGGCAGCCGCGCTGGTGGCGGCCCCTGCCACCGAGGCTTTGGCAGGCAAGCGTTACGCCGCGACCATCACCCGCACCACTTTCGGCATCCCCCATATCGAAGCACGCGACTGGCGCGGCGTGGGATATGGGGTGGCCTATGCCTATGCCGAGGATAACCTGTGCCTTCTGGCCGAGGAATTTGCCACGGTGCGGGGCGAACGCTCGCTCCATTTCGGGCCGGGTGCTAAGGCGGTGCTCGGCTTCGAGGAGGTCGACAACCTCTCCTCCGACGTCTTCTTCCGCGCGGTGATCGATCTGCCGATGCTGCGCAAGGGCGCCGAAACGCTCAGCCCGCGCGCGCGCGATCTGATGGCGGGCTATGTCGCGGGCTATAACCGCTTCCTGCGCGATGCAGGGCCGCAGGGCATCCCGGCCGAATGCCGGGGCAAGGCGTGGGTGGACCCCATCACCACCGACGATATGCTGCGCCTCAACGAAAAGCAGATGCTGCTGGCCAGTTCCCTGAACCTTGCTGCAGCCATTGCCAATGCCGCCCCTCCGGGCAGTGCTGCGCCGAAAGTAGCAATCAGCCTGCCTGATCCCGGGGACCTTGGCATCGGCAGCAATGGCTGGGCCTTCGGCGGCGATGTCACCGCCGACGGGCGCGGCATGGTGATCGGCAACCCGCACTTCCCGTGGAAGGGGCCGAGCCGCTTCTGGCAGATGCACGTCAAGGGCCCCGGTGGGTACGAAGTGATGGGCGTGGGGCTGGCTGGCACGCCGATGCCCACGCTGGGTTTCAACAAGGATATCGCCTGGACCCACACCGTCACCGAGGCCCGGCATTTCACGCTGTATCAGCTGGCGCTCGATCCGGCCGATGCAACGCGATACATCGTCGATGGCAAGTCCGAGGCAATGACGCCGCTGACCGTGACCGTGCCCATGCCCGAAGGCACGCCCGCCATCACCCGCACGCTTTATACCACCCGCTGGGGCCCGGTCTTCGTGGTGCCGGCGCGCGGGATCACCTGGAGCGCGCAAAGCGCCTTCGCCTTGAAGGACGCCAATCGCGGCAACCAGCGCGGGATCGAGACCTGGCTGCGCATCGGTGAGGCCCGGAACGTGGCCGAAGTGCGCGCTGCTGTCAGCGAAACGCTCGGCATTCCGTGGGTCAACACCATCGCCGCCGATCGCCATGGCGATGCGCTTCATGCCGATGTGACCGCCGTGCCGAATGTCTCGGCCGAAAAGGTCAGGACCTGCGCCACGCCGATTGCCGGGCTGTTTGCCGAATTTGCCATCCTGCTCGATGGCAGCAAGGCGGCCTGCGATTGGGACACAGCCCCCGGAACGCCTGCCGCTGGACTGATGCCCGCCAGCGATCAGGCGGCAACCACGGTGCGCAGCTGGCTGACCAATTCCAATGACAGTTACTGGGTAAGCAACCCGGCGATGCCGCATCGCGAGCTGTCTCCGATCCTCGGGCGTTATGCGAGCGCACGATCATTGCGCACCCGGTCGAACTTCATCGAAACCGCCGCGCTGATCGCGGGCGGGAAGGTCGATCACGCCCGCGCTGCCGCCCATGCCTTTGCCAACAAGAGCCTTGCGGCCGACATGGCGGTGGAGCCGATCATCAAGCTGTGCGCCGAAGCGGTGATCCTGCCGCAGACGACCGCGCTCGGCTGCTCGGTGCTGGACCGCTGGGACCGCCGCTTCGAGGCGGACAGCCGCGGCGCGGCGCTGTTCCGCGCCTTCTGGCCCCGGGCCGCCGCGCTGCCGGGCCTGTGGACGGTGCCCTTCGACAGGACCGACCCGGTCAACACGCCGCGCGGCCTTGCCACTGACGGGGCCAAGGCCGAAAAGCTGCTTGCCGCTCTGGGCGCAGCGGTAGAGGATCTCGAAAAGGCCGGCATCGCGCCCGATGCACCCTGGGGCGAGGTCCAGCATGTGATGGCGGGTAATCAGGCCATCCCGATCCACGGCGGCCCGGGCACGCTCGGCATCCTCAACATGCAGGAATCCGTCCCCACCGCTGGCGGCCTGACCCCGCGCCACGGGACGAGCTATATCCAGATCGTGAGCTTTGACGAAACCGGGCCGGTGGCGGACGCGATCCTCAGCTATTCGCAGTCGACAAACCCGGCCAGCCCCAACGCCTATGACCAGACGCGTGCCTATGCGCAAAAGAAGTGGCACCGCCTGCCCTTCACGGCAAAGGCCATCGCTGCCGAGGCCATCGGCAAGCCGAAGCGGATCGCAGAATAGCAAGCCGCCTGTCCGCCCCCGGAACCGCGCCTGCGCCGCACAGGAAAGCGGCGAGGCGCAAACGTCCGTGCGGCGATACCGGCAAGCACACAGGGGACATTCGACAATGCTGACCACACTGCTTCGCTTGAGCGTCGGCAGCGCCGCCATTGCCGCCGCCAGCGTAATGCTTGCGCCAGCCGCGCTTGCCCAGCAGGCCGGGATCGCCATCGTGGTGGTCGACGAAACAGGTGCGCCGGTTGCCGATACGCAAGTGGCAGTGACCAACCCGGTCATCGGATTTGCCCGCACCCTCACCACCGATGCACGCGGCACCGTGCGCCTCGATGGGGTGAGCACGGCGGGCGAATATAAGGTCTCCGTTCCAGCCGCCCCGGGTTACGAACCGCTCGCCGCGCAAGGCGTGGAACTGCGCGCCAATTTCACCCGCAGCGTAGTGCTGCAACTGCGGCCCGCAGGCGATGGTGCGATTACTGTCACTGCCGCGCGCGCCATCACCGGGCTCAACACCAGCAATGCCGAAATCTCCGCCTCGTTGGGCCGCGAACAGCTGGTCGCCCTGCCCATTGAAGGCCGCGACGTGCTGGGCGCGCTGATCCGCCTGCCCAATGTCGTCCCCTCCACCGGGTTCTTCCCCGAAGCCCCGTCCATCTCCATCAACGGCAGCAATGGCCTCGATACGAATTACCTGATCGACGGGCTCGACAATAACGAGAACTTCCTTGGCGGCATCAAATTCCCCGTGCCGCTGGGCTTCACCCGCGAAGTCACCGTGCTGGCAAACAGCTATTCGGCCGCTTACGGCCGCACCGCGAACGGCATAGTCAATTATACCAGCCCGTCCGGCAGCAACGATTTTACGGGTGAGGCCTATATGCTGGTGAGGCCCGGCAGGCCGCTAGATTCCCCCTCTCCCTTCCCGCGCCGCGACCTGTCGGGCAACCCCGTTGGCGAAAGCTTCGAACGCTGGCAGGCGGGTTTTGTCGCAGGCGGCGCGTTGCAGCGGGACAAAACCTTCCTTCACGCCAATTACGAATACACCCGTGATCGCAACACGCAGGTGGTGGATGCGCCGCAGCTTGGCATCGTCGACAGCGTCACCGGCAACAACCAGTTCCACCTGGGATCGCTGCGGCTCGATCACCGGCTGACGAGCGACTGGACGCTCGGGCTGCGCGCCAATGTGGGGCGGGTCACCATTGATCGTCCGGGCGGAGGCCTCGGCGGCGGCAATGCCACCTTCCCCTCGGCCGGATCGCGGCAGGACCGCTTCTCCACCTTGCTGGCCGCCACCGCCAGCTATGCCGGGACGGAATGGAGCTATGACGGCGCGCTGCAATACAGCCGCTTCCGCTGGGATTATGGCGAGGCGACCGGCGCGCCCGGCCCGCAGGTGGCGGTGCGCGGACCTTCGGGGCTGGTCGCGGCGGTGGTCGGCAACCCCGGCTTCGTCTTCGACAGTCTTGAGGAGACATGGCAGACCACCCACCGCGTCACCCGCGATATGGGCGCGCACCGGCTGAGCGCGGGCGTCGATGTGATCGCCTCGGACTTAGAGCTGCTGGGGGGCGGCAATCCGGACGGGAACTTCACCGTCGATCTCACCGCCGCGCAATTGGCAAGCCTCGCACCGCGCGGCCTTGCCCTTTCGGCGCAGGATGTGCTCGCGCTGAACCCGGTGGTGGCGAACTATGCGGTTGAACTGCGCCCGCAAAGCTTTGGCACCGGCCAGACGCTGATCGCGCTCTACCTTGAAGACGCGTGGGAGCTTTCCCCCACCCTCACCGCCACGCTGGGGGTGCGCTGGGATTACGACACGCTGACCGAGCAAGGTGCAGGCGACGGGGATGCCGACAATATCGCCCCGCGCTTCGCCTTGAACTGGCAGCCCGATGCGCGCTCATCGGTGCGCTTCGGGGCGGGGATTTTCACCGGCAAGCTGAGCTACGCCGTGATCTCCGACGCGCTTCAGCGCAACACCACCTCGGCCGGGTTCCTGAGCCAGCTGGCCCAATTGCAGGCGAGAGGCGCGATTCCGGCGGGGGTGGACCTTCGTGACATCACCTTCGATGGCAACCTGACCGTGGCGCCGCCGTGCACCGCGGTGTCCGCCTGCCCAAACCCCGCACAGGTGCTGGCACTGCGGGACACAGCAACGCTTGGCGAAGCACGCATTCTCAGCCCCACCGGCTATGACAATCCGTGGAGCGTGCAGGTGAGCACCGGCTACCAGTTCGCCGCATCCGCCACACTGACGCTGTCCATCGACGCGCTCTACAGTCGCTCGCGCAATCTGGTGCGGCTGCGCGATCTGAACGCGCCTGCGCCCTTCACACCCAATCTTGCAAACCTGACCGCCGCCAACATCGCTGCACTTCGCGCCCTGCCCGATAATGCCGCAAGGTTCGCTCTTGCCCAAAGCCTTGGGCTGGTGCGGTCTCAGGCCGATGCCGATGCCTCACGCCCGATCCCGCTGGTGGCAGGCGGGGCGCGCCAGATCACCGTCTCGGAAACGGCGGGCGAGGCCGAATATGCTGCGCTGATCCTGCAGGCGATCAAGGTGCGAGGCGCCGATGATTTCGCCTTCCGGCTGAGCTACACGCTATCACGCCTGCGCAACGACACCGACGACATCAATTTCCGCGCCGCCAATGCCAATGATTTTGCCAGCGAGTGGGGCCCGTCCGCCAATGACCGGCGGCACGTGATCTCGGCGGTTGGCTATCTCTACCCCGCGCCCGGCCTGACCCTGACCGCGGCCGGGCTGTTCCAGTCAGGCCAGCCGGTGAACCTTGTGCCCGATGCGCGGATCTTCGGCACGCAGGATCTGAACGGCGATGGGGCGAGCTTCGGTGAAAACTACCTCGGCAATTCCGATCGCTACCCCGGCGAGACGCGTAATTCCGCCCGCCTGCCGTGGTCTGCCAGCGTGGATGTGGGCGTGCGCTATGCCTTGCCGGTGTTCGGCGGGCGGATCGAGGCAAGCGCGGATGTGTTCAACCTGCTGAACGCCAACAACCAGAGCGGCTTTGCCAACGCGGCGACGACATCGAACCAGATCCAGTTCGGTGGCGGCGCGCCCTTCGTGCAAAGGAACGCAGGCCCACCCCGCCAATTCCAGTTCGGCCTTGGCTACCGGTTCTAGAAACGAATTTTCCGCGCAGGAGCCCCGGGCGCTGGACGGTGAAGG
>JAGKSZ010000154.1 GCA_018991295.1 Porphyrobacter sp.
CTCCCCGCGCCGAGGGGCAATCAGGTGCTTGTCAAAAGGGAGGCCCCGCCCACCACCCCCTCGGTCCTCCCCATCCCCCCCAGCGCGGCGGATTTCGAGACTGCCGAATATACGCCCGGCAAGGTCGTGGCGACAATGCCCGGGCCGTTCCTCACCGGCAACAAGGCCCGCCACGGTCAGCGCCTGCCTGCGGGCAACGAGGGCGCGGGCACGGTGATTGCAGCGGGCGAGAGCGACATGGCACAGGCGCTGAGCGGCCAGCGCGTCGCCTGCGTGCCGGGCAATGCCTTTTCGCAATATGCGATTGCTGACGCCATGATGTGCCTGCCGCTGGGCGATCATTCGAGCGAGACTGGCGCTTCCAGCTTCGTCAATCCGATGACCGCGCTGGGCTTTGTCGAGACCGCAAAGATGGAGGGCCATTCCGCCATCGTCCACCTGGCGGCGGCTTCCAACCTTGGCCAGATGCTCAACCGCATCTGCATCGAGGACGGGATGAAGCTGGTGAACATCGTGCGCAAGCCCGAACACGTCGCGATGCTCAAGGCGCAGGGCGCGACTTATGTGGTCGATAGCTCCGCGCCCACCTACATGGCCGATCTGCGCGCCGCGATTGCCGAAACCGGCGCCTTCCTCGGCTTTGACCCGATCGGCGGCGGACAGGCCTCTGATGGCGTGCTGAAGGCGATGGAGCAGGTTGCGGTTTCGCAGATGAGCGAGTTCTCGCGCTACGGTTCGAACCAGCAGAAGAAGATGTATATCTACGGCCGCCTCGATCTTCAGAACCCGACGATCCTTACGCCGTCCTACGGCCTCCAGTGGAGCATCGCAGGCTGGCTGCTGACCCCGTTCCTCGCCCGCGCGGGCATGGAAACGGTGGTGCGGATGCGCAGCCGCGTTCAGGCAGGCCTCACCACCACCTTCGCCAGCCACTACAAGGCCAAGGTGACGCTGGAAGGGATGCTGGAGAAGGACGCAATCTGCGACTACCGCCAGATGAAGACCGGCGAGAAATACCTCGTCACGCCCTGGGGGTGAGGGGGTAGTCCCTACCCTCCCCCATCGTCGCCCCGTGCCTGACACGGGGCGGCGAGGGTTATGACGAGCGTCCCGCTCACGTCATCCCAGCGCAAGCTGGGACCTGGAGCGGCAAGCGCTGCGCCAAGCGGCCCTAGGCCCCAGCGTTCGCTGGGGTGACGGGACATGATGCGGAAGCAAACGCGACCGCCGCCGGCGCGCCAGAGCAATGGCCCGCCCATTTTCGATAGGCGCAGCATTGACCCCGCCCGCGCCATGTACCTATGAACAGGCGAGAAATCGGGAGCCTTCCGCCTATGGTACGGACGCTGTGAACAGCCTCAGAGCCATCATCGCCGCATCGCTCGTCGCCTGTGCGCCCGCCGTTGCGGCCGACGATTCACCGGACCCGCGCGCCATCCTCGAACGCACCAAGACCACCGGCGGCACCTTTACGATCCATTACTGGAACAGCGTCACCATCCCCGGCGAAACCGCGTTCGAGGAGGCCTCGGCCGAGTTTCACCAAGGCGACCTGCACCGCGTGGAAACGCCGCGCGACCGGGTCGTTGCCGACTGCCGCGCGCAAACGGGAGCGCACCTCTTCGTTGCGGCGGGCGAGGTGGTCGAGGGGCCGATGGTCGCCACCTATGCCTGTGGGATCAGCACCCATACCCCGATCCTCTCGCTCGAGCGCCTGCCCGACACCGTCACGAAATTCGGGCCCGCCCAGCGCGTACGCGTGACCGATGCGCGCTTCATCCGAGACTACACTGTGCTCGCGAACGGCGCGCTGGTGCACACGGTCTTCAGCGAAAACAGCCCGGAACAACGTGTCCACATCGTCGCCGAGGCGTTCTTCTTGGAAGAGGCGATCCCGGCGGGCATGGCCTTCGACAAAGCGTCGCTTGCAACCCCGTTCCTGCCCCAGGGCATCAGGCCCTGACCGGGGCAAAGTGACTAGCGAGGGTGCCCCCCCTCACTCGTCAAACGCCGCCTGCACTTCGTCCGTATCCGTAACCCCGTTCGCCACCAGCACCATCAGCAGCACCCGCGCCTTGGCCGGGCCGAGCGCGCGGGCGGCGACCAGCCCGAGGCGGTCGTCCTCGACCTCGACATTGCGGTCGACCAGCCCCTCATCCACCCGTGAGGCGCGCACCACGGGAATGCCCGAAGCCGCGCAAGCGGCGAGGGCCTCCAGCACCACAGCAGGGGCATTGCCCTGCCCCATCCCCGCCAGCACAATCCCCTTCGCGCCGATGCCAAGCAGCGCCTCGACCGGCTTTGCATCCATCCCTGCCCCTGCTGTCAGGATCGCCACGCGCGGTAGCTCGTGCGGGAAGCGGTAGCGCGCCCCCTCCCCGGCCCGATGGGCGGGTCCGAACCAGTCCAGTGTCGAAGGCGTGACGCGGGCGAGCGGCCCTCTCGGGAAGGTGCGAAAGGCGTCGATTGCGCTCGTCGCCGCCTTCCGCGCATCGCGTGACGCCAGCACCGCATCGCCCATCACCAGCATCACACCCCGTCCGCTTGCAGCAGGATCGCTTGCCACCTTCACCGCATTGGCAAAGTTGCGCATCCCGTCCGCGCCCACCGCGTCCGCCGGACGCATTGCGCCGACCAGGACGACGGGCTTGGTGGTGGGCAGGGTCAGATCGAGCAGGAAGCCCGTCTCCTCTGCGGTATCGGTGCCGTGGGTAATGATCACCGCATCCACTGCAGGGTCCGTCATCGCGGCTGCGCACGCGGCATGGAGCGCCTGCCATTCGGCAAAGCCGATGTCCTGCGATCCGATCCGGGCGATTTCCTGCGGCACCAGCTGCGCTGCCAGCCCCAGCGACGCAAGGTGCCCCACCAGCGCCACCAGCAATAGCCCGCCCGGCCGGTACGCTGCCCCCGTGCCGCCCGCGCCAGCGCCCGCAATCGTGCCGCCGGTGCCAAGGACGAGGATGCGGGGTGTGCTGTGGTTCATGCGCCCGCCCCTAGCCGCCACACGCGCCCTCGCCTAGAGCCCGCCCACCGAACTGGTCGAACACTGCGGCAAGCCCCGGCACATCGCTTTCGGCGTGAAGGGCCACCAGCGCGTCTTCAATGTCGATCGACAGCTCCGATACACCGCCTTCATAGGCCACGCCTTTTGCTCCAAGCGAGCGCGCCAGCGCCAGCGCCGGGCGGTTTTCGGGCAGCACATGGACAGTGAAATGCTCATAACCTTCGCGCGCGCAATCGAGCAGCAGCACCGCCGTCAGCAGGCGTGCAAGGCCGCGCCCGTGATATTCGTCGACCACCGCGACCGAGAATTCCGCCGCATCGGGATCGTCCGCATCTCGAAAGGCATGGACCACACCGAGCGCAGGGGTATCAGGCAGATCGCTGCGCAGCGCGCCCCAGGCAAGGTGATCGTGCCCGTCAGGTGTGGCCAAGGCGCGCAGCACCTGAGGCGGTGCCTCGCGCATGCCGGAAAAGAACCGCAGATAGCGCGATTGCGGCGAGAGGCGCGCGATACCCTCGCGCAGCCGCGCCTCATCCTCGCGCCGCACGCGGCGGATGCACACCGGGGTGCCATCATTGAGCTGTGTCTCGATCATGCCTGCGCTCTCGCTTGCTTGCACCTGCCCTGCGCCCACGCGTCCCAGAACGCTTGACGGGCGCGCCGACACCGCTAAACCGCGCCCGGCGTGGGGCGGTTAGCTCAGTTGGTAGAGCATCTCGTTTACACCGAGAGGGTCAGCGGTTCGAGCCCGTTACCGCCCACCACGCCGATTTGCAGACTGCAGCAGCGCCCCGGTGCGCCTTTTCCGCCCGTCTGCACCTTTCTCCCATGACCAGCCAGGCAGCACGCGGGTTTCAGCTCGCCGCATCTTGCCGCTTGCCCGGTTGACGGGCCTGCGAATCTCTCATAGTTCTATAGCTGCATAGCTTCGCAGATATGCAAGGGAGGGGATTATTCCGAGCCGCATCATCGTCTCGAAAGAGGTGGCTGACCTGTTCAAGGTTCTTGCCCACCCCGACCGCGTCCGCCTCGTCGAGGAGCTTCGCGATGGCGAGAAGGACGTGACGGGCATTGCCCATGCGCTCAATCTGCCCACGACCCGCACCTCCCAGCACCTGGCCGCGCTGCGCTCGCACCGGTTGGTGAGCGACCGGCGCGAAGGTCGTCAGCATTTTTACCGCCTCACCCGCCCGGCCATGGCCGGATGGATTGTCGATGCGCTGCAGTTCCTGGAGGTGCGCAGCCCTATCGAAGAAGGATCGCACCTCGAAGCGGTGCGCAGGTTATGGGCCCCCGATCTGGCCTGTGTTTCCAATAAGAAGGATTGATTTGATGTCGAAGTTTGCCCTGGGTGTCATCAAGTTCCAGCGCGAGGTATTCCCCGAAAAGCAGGAATTGTTCGAACGGCTGAGCACCGGCCAGAGCCCTGAGGCGCTGTTCATCACCTGCTCGGACAGCCGCATCGAAACCGCGATGCTGACGCAGACCGATCCGGGCGAATTGTTCATCTGCCGCAACGCGGGCAACATCGTGCCCCCGCACACCAACCAGACCGGCGGCATGACCGCCTCGATCGAATTTGCAATCGGCGCGCTGCGCGTGCCCAATATCGTGATCTGCGGCCACACCGAATGCGGTGCGATGAAGGGCGCGATGAACCGCGACGCGCTGACCAGCCTGCCGCACGTGCGCGAATGGCTCGGCTATGCGCAGGGCGCGGTCGACATCGTCGAGGCGCTCGGCGCCAAGCTCGAGCGAGGCGGAGCAGATGCAGATGCTGCTCGAACAGAACGTCATCCTGCAACTCCAGCATCTGCGCACCCACCCCACCGTGGCGGGGGCGCTGGCGCAGAATGCCGTCCAGCTGCACGGCTGGGTCTATGACATCAAGACCGGCGAAGTCAGGGCCTATGACGAGGCAACCCGCCAATGGCTGCCGATCGAGGACCGCTATGCCGCTGAAGCGGCCAAGGCAGTGATTGGGCACCACGCCTGCTGAGGCAACACCTGAGACAACGACGCTACCACCCCCAAGCCCCCGCCCCCGCGCTCAAGGATCACCCCTCAATGTCCACCCTAGCCGCCAGCCGTCCATCCACGACCGTTCTGGGCCGAGATTTTCTCGCCTCGATCGTGGTCTTCCTTGTGGCCTTGCCGCTGTGCATGGGCATCGCGATTGCATCGGGCGCGCCGCCGGCACTGGGCCTGATTACCGGGATCGTGGGGGGGCTGGTGGTGGGCAGCCTTGCTGGCTCGCCGCTTCAGGTCAGTGGCCCTGCGGCGGGCATGGCGGTGCTCGTCTATCAACTGGTGCAGGAACACGGCCTGATCATGCTCGGCGTGGTCGGGCTGATCGCCGGGGCGCTGCAATTGCTTGCAGGCGCGCTGCGCCTTGGCCAATGGTTCCGCGCTATCTCGCCTTCGGTCATTCACGGGATGCTGGCGGGCATTGGCGTGCTGATCTTTGCATCACAGGTGCACGTGATGCTCGACGATGCGCCGCGCTCGAGCGGCCTTGCCAATATCGCTGCCATTCCCGAAGCGATCATGAAGGCCATCCCCACCGATGGATCGGTGCATCACCTTGCCGCGCTGGCCGGGATCATCACGATCGGCACCATCGTGCTGTGGAACAAGTTCAAGCCTACGCGGCTTGCGCTTTTGCCGGGACCGCTGCTCGGGGTGATCGTGGGCACGATCTTCGCGCTGGTGTTCGCCCTGCCGATCACGCTGGTTGAGCTTCCCGCCAACCTCACCGATGCGCTCAACATCCCCACGATGGAAGCCCTTGGCCGCGCCATCGAACCCGAAATCATCGGCCTTGGGTTCGTGTTCGCCTTTGTTGCCAGTGCCGAAACCCTTTTGTGCGCCACCGCAGTCGACAAGATGCATCTTGGCGCGCGCACCAATTACGACAAGGAACTGCGCGCGCAGGGCGTGGGCAACATGATCTGCGGCGCGGTGGGCGCGCTGCCCATGACCGGGGTGATCGTGCGTTCGGCCGCCAATGTCGAGGCAGGGGCCACGACCCGCTTTTCGGCCATTGCCCACGGGGCCTGGCTGCTGCTGGCGGTGGCGGCCTTTCCCTTCGTGCTCAACGAGATCCCGACCAGTGTGCTGGCGGCGATCCTCGTCTTTACCGGCTACAAGCTCGTCAATATCGCGCAAATCCGCAAGATTGCCGAATTCGGACGGCAGGAGCTGGCGATCTATTTCGTCACGCTGATCGGTGTGGTCGCGATTGACCTTCTGACCGGCGTGATCCTCGGCTTCGTGCTGGCGACGATGAAGCTCGTCTACACCTTCTCGCACCTCGAAATCAGCACCACGCAGGACAAGGAAACCAATCGCATCGATGTGTGGCTGAAGGGTTCCGCGACCTTCTTTTCGATCCCGCAGCTCAGCGGTGCGCTGGAAAAGTCGCCGTTCGGCAGTGAGGTGCACATCCATGTCGAAAAGCTCGACTATATCGACCACGCCTGTCTCGAAATGCTCTCCTCGTGGGAGAAACTGCATCAGAGCACGGGCGGCAGCCTGATTGTCGAATGGAGCGATCTGGTACGCCGCTATGGCCGCCGGTCGCAGGATCCGGGCAAGACATCGATCCCCGGGCTGACCGAGCGCAACGCGGCCTGATCGGCCTGTGTCCGGTCAGCGGTCCTGCACCAGCACAAGCTGGGCCGGGGCCCTGACCGGACCGGCAGGCGGCGGCGCTGCAATCGCTTTCCACAAGGCGATGGCGCGCCCTGCATCCTCGGGCTCCTTGCAGAGCCGATCAATGATCTCGGCGTCGCAGATCTGCGTGGCATAGGGGGATGGCGAACCCCGTGTTGGAGACACGACGCCCCGGTCGCGCAGCCGCGCCCAGCCCTGGACCAGCCGGCGCGCAGCAAAACCATTGCCCGCATCGCGCATCGCCAGCGCAAGGCCCTGAACCAGCAGCGCGGCATCCAGCGGCACATTCGCAGGGGCCGGTCCTGCTGTCTCGCTGCACAACAGGGCAAGGCCCTGCCGGTGCCAGACCATCGGCCAGGCCCCACCGATGCCGGTCAACTCGGCAAGCAGTGTAAAAACAAGGCTGCGCAGTTCGGGCAGAACGATGATTGCATCCCAGCTGCCCGGATTGGCCGCCAGACGGGCAAGCGCGGTTTCAATCGCCAGCACCTCAAGATCAAGCGCGCCGCCGGGCAGCGCCGGTTTGGCCGCCAGCAATTGCCGCGCCGTCATACTGCGGCTGCGTTCGTAACCGATGATCGCGATCCGGTTGCGCCCTTCGGCGTGGGCGGCGCCGATCATATCCTGAAGCAAGCGCGCTGGCGCAAGCGCAGCGGCGGCCTCCTCGTCGTGGCGGCAGGCAGCAGGGTGCGGAGAGATCAGCATCACATCCAGGCCGCCGCTGCGGGGACGGGTGCCGCAAGGGTCCCAGAGATAACTCGCCACCCAGCGCGCCGGAAACAGATCGCGCACGCCCCGCGGGTCCTGAAAGGCGAGGGCCGAATGCGGCAACCACGGCGCAAAGATCGGGCCATCGGGCGCAGTGTTGCTGGCCCAAGGCCACTTAACCCGTTGCCGGAGCCCCGCCGAGCGATCCTGTGCCACGCACTGAATGCCGACATTCAGCCATGACGCCAGCGGCATCAGCGCCCCTTCCCATGCAGCGCCCGGCATATCATCCGGCACAAACAGCGCCAGCCGGTGATCGACAAGCCTGAGGCTTGGTGCTTCTTCACGCAGGGATGCGCTCGTGTGCGGGTTGCGTTCGCGTGTCCGGGCATCGTGGTTGGCGATAGTCATGCAAACGGTCCTTTGCGCGGGAGGTGCGTGACGTCGTACAAGGGCCGAGAGTTTAGAAAATTACATTGTTTGTCAGCTATCGTTCGGTTTTTTCGATGGCCTTGCGCGCCAGCCGAATTGATCAGGCGCGCAGGCTGCGCAATTGCGGCAAATTGCCGCAGCAACATCGCAGGAGAACAGCATGGATCTGCAACTCGAAGGCAAGCGCGCACTGGTGCTGGGCGCGAGCAAGGGGCTGGGACACGCCATCGCCGCGGCGCTGGCAGCAGAGGGCGCCGAGGTGGTGACCGTCGCCCGGTCGGGCAGCGCCGGGGTGGGCCGCTTGCACATCACTGCCGATCTTGATGATCCTGCCGCAGCGCAGACGATCATTGCGGCTGTGGAGCAAGCAGACCTTGCGCCCGATATCCTCGTTCTCAACGCAGGTGGCCCGCCCATGGCCCCAGCCGCCAAAGCCACCCCGGCCGATTTCGCGGCGGTTTTCCCGCGCATGTTCAATGCCCAGATCACGCTCGCACAGGCATTCCTGCCGGCGATGCGCGCCACAGGCTTCGGGCGAATCCTTGCAGTCGCCTCGACAAGCCTTGTCACGCCGATCCCGGGCCTGGTGCTGTCGAACGCGGTGCGCGCCATGCTCGCCTCGTGGTGCAAGACGCTCGCCGCCGAGGTTGCGGCCGATGGCGTGACGGTCAACCTGCTGCTGCCCGGTCAGATCGCCACCGACCGCCTCTCCAGCCTCCATGCCGGCATGGCAGCAGCACAGGGACTTGATGCGCAGCAGGTCACCGCCCGCTCGATTGCGGCCATCCCTGCCGGGCGGCTGGGGCGTCCGGACGAGTTCGGGGACATCGCCGCCTTCCTTGCCAGCCCGCGCGCCGGGTTCATTACGGGCAGCGCGATCAAGGTGGATGGCGGGCAGACCGCGACGCTTTGACGTGCGGGCGCTTGCGTCCGCACCCGCGCAGCCTTAGCGGGTCGGTATGTCCGCAGTCTTTATCGCTCTCCAGCACATCGCGCCCCAGCACGCCCTTTCCCGCCTTGTGGGCCGCCTTGCCGCAAGCGAGGCACCGTGGCTGCGCGATCGCCTGATCCGCCGCTTTACCGCCGCCTATGGCGTCGATCTGTCCGAGGCCGCCCGCGGGATCGGGGAGTTTTGCAGCTTCAACGATTTCTTCACCCGCGAACTGAAACCGGGCGCTCGCCCGCTGGCAGATGCGAGCGCGTTCATCCTGTCCCCCGCCGATGGCGCAGTCAGCCAGCTTGGACCGATAAGCGCAGGCCGGATCATTCAGGCCAAGGGGCGCGATTATTCTGTGGCGGAACTGCTCGGGTGCGGGGCTGATGAGGCTGCACGCTTCGAGGGCGGTTCGTTCATGACGATCTACCTCAGCCCCAAGGATTACCACCGCGTCCACATGCCCGCGAGCGGCACTCTGGCGCACACCCGCTACATTCCGGGCGACCTGTTTTCGGTCAACACCGCCACAGCCGAAGGCGTCGACCGCCTGTTCGCGCGCAATGAACGCCTCGCCTGCCGCTTTGATGGGCCTGACGGGCATTTTGCCAGCGTCATGGTCGGCGCGATGATCGTCGCCGGGATCGACACGGTGTGGCCGAACACCTTCCGCACCCATGCCAAGGTTCCGGTGCACGAGGATTTCGCCGGGCAAGACCGCCGCTTTGCCGCAGGCGACGAAATGGGGCGCTTTTACCTCGGCTCCACCGTTGTGCTCTTGTTCGAGCCGGGCCGCGTGGCGTGGCGCGAAAGCCTGGCGCCGGGCACCCCCTTGCGCATGGGCGAGGCCATCGCCAACCGCCCTGCCTGAAGTCTTGCCTGACGCCTACTTCGCGCCCAGAGCTTCACGGATCAGCGTGATCGCCTCGGGGCTGTCCCAGGCATAGCCGCCGCTCACCCGCAGCACTTCCTTGCCGGTCGCATCGAACAAAATCGTCAGCGGCAACACGCCTTCGGGCGTGAACTGCGCGGAAAGCTGGGTTTCAGGATCAAGCCACGGCTCAAGACGCGTGTAGCCGCCTTTGGCAAAGAACGGCTCCACCACCTCGGCACCGCGCAGATCCTGACTGACGGTGATGACCTTCACTTCCCCATCCAGCGCGGCGGCGAGGCGATCAAGCGCGGGCATTTCCCTGACGCACGGGGCGCACCAGGTGGCCCATAGGTTGATGAGCACAGGGCCATCCACCGTGGCAAGATCGAGCGTGCTGCCTGCCGGTCCTGCAAACTGCATCGCAGGCAGCGGCGTGCCTGCGAACTGGCGGCTTACCACGCCGGCCCCTGCCCCGCTCTCGTCCTGTGTTGCAAGCGGTTGCGCCGGGGCCTCGGCGGCCCTATCGCATCCCGCCAGCAACAGGAGCGAACACGCGAGAATGAGCGACGAGCGGGACATGACAGGCTCCGGTGAAACAGGTGCAACCAACGCCATGTGGGGCGGGCGCTTCGCTGATGGCCCTAGCGCCATCATGCGCGAAATCAACGCCTCGATCCCGTTCGACAAGGCGCTGTGGCGGCAGGATATCGCCGCCAGCAAGGCGCATGTCGCGATGCTTGGCGCTCAGGGCATTATCGCTGCCGATGATGCACGGGTCATCGCAGATGGCCTTGATGCGGTCGCCGCCGAATATGCGGCAAACGGCGTTCCCGAGGATTGGGACCGCGAAGACATCCACATGACCACGGAAGGCCGCCTTGCCGAACTGATCGGCCCGGTTGCAGGGCGCCTCCACACCGCGCGCAGCCGCAACGATCAGGTGGCGACCGATTTCCGCCTGTGGGTGCGCGATGCTTTTGGGCAGATGGACGAAGGCCTCGCCGCGCTGCAACGCGCGCTTGTGACACGGGCAGGGGAACACGCGGGCGACATCATGCCCGGTTTCACCCACCTCCAGACCGCCCAGCCGGTGACGCTGGGCCATCACCTCATGGCCTATTACGAGATGATCCGCCGTGACCGCGCCCGCATCGCCGATGCGAAGGCGCGCATGAACGAATGTCCGCTGGGCAGCGCCGCACTTGCGGGCACCGGCTTTCCCATCGACCGCGCGGCGACCGCCGCCGCTCTCGGGTTCGACCGGCCCACCGCGAATTCGCTTGATGCCGTATCGGACCGCGATTTCGCGCTTGATTTCCTGTGGAGCTGCTCGGCCACCGCCCTCCATCTCTCGCGCCTTGCGGAAGAACTGATCCTGTGGGCAAGCCAGCCCTTCGGCTTCATTCGCCTGCCCGACAGCCTTTCGACCGGCTCCTCGATCATGCCGCAGAAGAAGAACCCCGATGCAGCCGAGCTGGTGCGGGGGCATAGCGGGCGGGTTATCGGCAGCCTCACCAGCCTGATGATCACGATGAAGGGCCTGCCGCTCGCCTATTCCAAGGATATGCAGGACGATAAGCCCCCGGTGTTCGAAGCCGCTGCGCTGATGGGCCTCAGCATTGCGGCAATGACCGGCATGATCGCAGGCGCCACCTTCAACACCGCCCGGATGCGCGCTGCGGCCGAGCTCGGCTATGCCACCGCAACCGACCTTGCCGACTGGCTGGTGCGCGAGGCGGGCATCCCCTTCCGCGAGGCGCATCATATCACCGGGGCGGCCGTAAAACTGGCAGAAAGCCGCGGCCTTGCCCTCGACCAGCTGCCGCTTTCAGACCTTCAGGCGATCGACGTGCGGATCGATGAGAGCGTCTATGGGGCGCTATCGGTCGATGCTTCGGTGGCGGCGCGTGCATCCTATGGCGGAACCGCGCCTGATCAGGTGCGTAGTCAGGTGGCTGCCGCACGGGCGCTACTGGGGATGGAAGAATGATGCGCAAACTTGCCGCCCTGGGCCTTGCAGTCCTGCTCGCAGGGTGCGGGACCACCGCCCCGCTGACCCCGCCCGAAGGCGCCAGCCTGCCCACAGCCCCCTATGGCGCCGCCGACAAACCCTCGGCCGAGGAACTGCTGCGCCGCGAAGCCCTTGCCGCGCCTGAACGCAGTGTCGAACTGCGCCGCCGCTCCGAAGAACGCCAGGACGATCCCTTCGATCTCCCGCCTGAACAGTAACGAACCCGCCATGGACCATTTCACTTACAAGAACGGCGTGATGCATGCCGAAAACGTGCCCCTGCCGCTGATCGCGGATGAAGTCGGCACGCCCGTCTATGTCTATTCGCGCGCCACGCTGGAACGCCATGCGCGGGTGTTCCGCGAGGCGCTGGCCGACGTGCCGGACAAGCTGATCGCCTTTGCCGTCAAATCGAACCCCAACCTTGCGGTGCTCAAGGTGCTGGGCGCAGCGGGCATGGGGGCCGATGTGGTATCCGTGGGCGAAATGCGCCGCGCGCTGGCTGCTGGGATCGCGCCGGAAATGATCGTCTTCTCCGGCGTCGGCAAGACCGCTGCGGAAATGATCGCGGCGCTTGATGCGGGCATCGGCCAGTTCAATATCGAAAGCGAGGAAGAAGGCGTCGAACTCGCTGAAATCGCAGCCGAACGCGGGCAGGTGGCGCAGTGCACCCTGCGCATCAACCCCGATGTTGACGCAGGCACGCACGACAAGATTTCGACCGGCAAGGCCGACAACAAGTTCGGCGTGCCGATCAGCGAAGCAGGGCAGATCTTCGGCGCGCTGGCGCGGTTGCCCGGCGTCAATCTGCGCGGTGTGGCGGTGCATATCGGCAGCCAACTTGCTGATCTTGCGCCGCTTGAGGCTGCCTTTGCCAAGCTTGGCGCGCTGGTGGAGGCGCTGCGCGGCGCGGGGCACACCATCACCCATGTCGACCTGGGCGGCGGGCTCGGCGTGCCTTACCGCGTGGGCGAGGTGCTCCCTGCTCCGGCCGAGTACGGCGCGATGGTGGCGCGGGTCACGAAGGACTGGGGCGTCAAGCTGATCTTCGAGCCGGGCCGGGTAATCGCAGGCAATGCGGGCGTGCTGCTGACCCGCGTCGTGCGGGTCAAGCGCGGAATCAAGGACCCCTTCGTGATCGTCGATGCGGCGATGAACGATCTGGCCCGCCCCGCCCTTTACGGCGCCTATCCCCACTTCGAGGCGGTCGCACCCAAGGGGGGGCAGATGACCGCCAATATCGTCGGCCCGATCTGCGAGACGGGCGATACCTTCGCCATGGGCCGGACATGCGACGCGTTGGAAGCGGGCGAGCTTGCCGTGTTCCGCACCGCGGGCGCTTACGGTGCGACAATGGCCTCGTCCTACAATTCGCGCGGGTTTGTGGCCGAAGTGCTGGTCGATGGCGACCGCTTCGCCGTGGTCGCCGACCGGATTGAGGCAGGCGCAATTATGGATGCCGAACGCGTGCCGGAATGGCTTGCCTGAGGGGCTGATGAGCCGCATCGCCAGCCTGCCGCTGTTCCATCAAATCGCGGGACAACAGGTACTTGTGCTGGGCGATGGCGCGGCGGCTGAACCCAAGCGGCGGCTGGTCGAGCGCGCCGGGGGCCGGATCGTTGACGACTTTGCCCGCGCGGTGGATGAAGGCGTGCGACTGGCCTTCATCGCCTTCGAGGACCCCAAGGCCTGTGAGGTTGCGGCGATCAATGCGCGCTGTGCGGGGATGCTCGTCAATGTTGTTGACCGGCCGGAATTGTGCGATTTTACAACGCCTTCGATCCTTGACCGGGACCCGCTTCTGATCGCGGTGGGGACCGGCGGGGCCTCTGCCGGATTGGCCCAGCATGTGCGGCTGCGGCCGGAGCGGGGGCTGCCCGACACGCTGGGACTGCTTGCCCGCGGCCTTGAGGCAGCGCGGCCGGTGCTGCGTGATCGGTTTAGTCAAGGGCCTGAACGGCGCCGGGCGGTGGATGCGGCGCTGCGCGAGGGCGGGCCGCTTGACCCCCTTGATCCTGCGTCTTTCCAAAGGGTTGTGGCATGGGCTGCAGGCACGGATGCCCCGCCTTCAGCACCGAGGAGCATCGCCATCACCCTTGTCAGCGCCGATCCCGAGGACCTTACCTTGCGGCAGGCACGGCTGCTGGGTGAGGCTGATTTGCTGCTGCTGGATGGCGATGTGCCGCCTGCCATTCTGGCCCGCGCCCGGGCCGATGCGGCGCGGCGGATGTTTCACGTGAAACCGGGCGATGGTGCGGGGTCTGATGGGGGTCTGGCAGGGGTCAGAGGCCGGTCTGCGGCGGGCGAGGGGGGGTCTGGGGCTGACCAGCGGCAAGGCGGCGAATACCCTGCCGAACACTCTGCCGAACCGGCTGACGAGCCCGCCCCCGGCCTCACCCTGATCCTGCACTGGCGGCCAGAAGGAAGCGTTACGTAAGACGCTGGTAGCGGGCACCCTCCCGCAAATGGGCATAGCCCCCTTCCCCGGCCCTTCCCCACGGCAAGGCATAGGCGGGGCATCGGCGCCCGCCCGGTGGATTGCCGCTTGAGCCCCCCGTCAGGCGGCTTGCAGCACCGGGGTGCGCAGGCTGGCGAAATAGCCCGCCATCGCCGCCATCGCCTTGTCACTCAGCGCAATAAAGGCGCGGCGGCGGTCAGCCGGATCGGGCACGCGCACAAAGATCCCGCTTTCGACCATCTGGGTCAGCCAGCGCAGCGCGGTGGTGGCGGGC
>JAGKSZ010000155.1 GCA_018991295.1 Porphyrobacter sp.
AGATCGTCATTCAGGTGCCCGAGCGCCTTGGCGGCAAGGTGATCGAGGCCAAGGGCATCACCAAGGCTTACGGCGACAAGCTGCTCTTTGAAAACCTCAGCTTCATGCTGCCCCCGGGCGGCATCGTGGGCGTGATCGGGCCGAACGGCGCGGGCAAATCGACTTTGTTCAAGATCCTCACCGGCAAGGAAACGCCTGACAGCGGGACGATCGAAATCGGCTCGACCGTGCGCCTTGGTTACGTGGACCAGAGCCGCGATCACTTGGATCCGAAGAAGAACGTCTGGGAAGAAATCTCCGACGGGCTCGATTACATGAAGGTCAACGGGCAGGACATGTCGACGCGTGCCTATGTCGGCGCGTTCAACTTCAAGGGCGCAGACCAGCAGAAGAACGTCGGCAAGCTCTCGGGCGGTGAACGCAACCGCGTGCACATGGCCAAGATGCTGAAGCAGGGCGGCAACGTGCTGCTGCTGGACGAGCCGACCAACGACCTTGACGTGGAAACGCTCGCCGCGCTGGAAGATGCGATTGAAAACTTTGCCGGCTGCGCCGTGGTCATCAGCCACGACCGCTTCTTCCTTGATCGTCTCGCCACGCACATCCTCGCCTTTGAAGGCAACAGCCATGTCGAATGGTTCGAGGGCAACTTTGAAGCCTACGAGGAAGACAAGCGCCGCCGTCTGGGCGATGCTGCGGATCGCCCGACCCGCCTCGCCTACAAGAAACTGACCCGCTGACGGGAACAGGCGGCGGGCCGGGGCTGCCCCTGCCCGCCAGTGCTGTCAAAGGTACGAGTTAACCCCCTTTTAATCACCTCTACGTCACTCTCCTTAGCAATAAGAACGATTGCAAAAGGGGCAGCGGGGCGTGATCACGGGGATTGAAATGCCACTTGAGGTGGCGCTCTTGCTGTGTGCCGGCTGCATCGCAGCAGGCGTATGGTTCGGACAGTTTCGGACGCGTCGCAGCCAAAGCAAGCACCGCCCGCAAGATAGCAATCCCTTTGCCCGCCTCCACGCAACAGCTGGCTATGCCGAGGCAATCGATCTTGCTGCGCGCCGCAATGCTGCGCGAGCCGGGTCACAGGCCATGCTGCACGGCCGGATCGATCAGTTTGCTGCCTTCTCGCAGAGCTGGAACAGCCAAACACGCGAAGAGGTGCGCGGCCATGTGGCTGCCATCATGCGCGCAGGCCTGCGCCGCGATGACCGCATCACCCTGGCTACAGACGGCTTCACAATCCTTGTCCCAGGCGCCGACGAGCGTGCCGCCGTGCGCATCGCTGACCGACTGCGCCGCAAGCTTGCCGAACTTGTCCTGCCGCAACTGGGCCATGATGCGCGGCTGACAGCCACCTTCGGCGTGGCCGCCCGGCCCTATGGTGATGCTGAAGATGGCCTCGTCCAGCGCGCCCGCCAGGCCTTTGCGGCCGCGGCAGCGCGAGGCGGCGATCACATCGTTCCGGCGAGCGAGATCGAGGAAATCATGCTTCTGCCCGCGCCCGCACCTTCCCCGTCTGCGTCAGCAGCCTAAGCTAGGGCGAGACCCAGCGCCCTTCCCATGGCGCACCCTCACCCACACGGGTAAACTGGGCACGGACATGGCCGGTATGCGCCAGAAAGAGCCAATCGAGCGCGGTCAGCGTAATCCGCAGAAGCGCGAAGTTTTCGCGCGCAGGGATCAACTGCGCACCGTCAGGCTCCACACCCTCGAACTCGGCAGGCAAGCCCGAAGTCGGGGTGTCAGACAAGGCCCCCGGCCCTTCGCCCAGATAGCAGCGCCGCGCGAACCGGGTGCTCGCCGCCCATGCAGCATCAACCTCGCTGCCGGTGCGCACGATCTCACCTGATCCACGCGCGCGGATCTGGATCTTGGCGCCCTTATCATAAAACAGCACGGCAATGCGGGGATCGGCAGCAATCACGCCCGCCTTGGGAGCGCGGCTATCGGTGTGGAGCCGCAGCCGCCATGCCGCAGCATCAAAGGCCCGCAGCACCATCACCCGCGCATCGACATCGCCGGTAATGATCACTGGCGTGTGCAGCGGTGATTTGCGGTCACGAGGCGCGCGAATCAGCCGGTCGCGGCAATCCTTGAGGCAATCATCAAGCGTCTCGAACATGGTGCGGGGCCATTGGCCGCAATGGCCACCGCGTCAAGCTTCACGAAAAAATGTTCATCCCAGGCGCATTTTTTCTGAACATCGGTGAACCGGTTCATCGCTGCGACAACTTGCAGGGTCTATCTCGGGCCATCTCAACAAGCCTGTGGTGGGCTGGCGATACCGGAGGCACTTTTGATGACGAACCTCTTTGCCCCCCTGGCGCGTACGGGCGGATCGCTGACTGCTTTGGCAGCGGCGCTCGCGCTGGCGTTGCCAGCCACCCCTGCTGCGGCACAGGCGCTTGAACGCAAGCCCGATATGTCCGATCCGCCGCCGATGCGCGCCGCAGCGCCGCCGCGTGCCGAGCGCGCACCCCGGCCCGAACGGGCGCAGGCACCTCGCCCTGAACGTGCCGCACGTGCCGAGCCCCGCTTCGAGCGCGCAGAAGCGCCCCGCCCGCAGCGCGCCGCCCCTCCTGTCGTCCAGACCGCTCCGGCCCGCCCCGCACCGCGCGGCTTCGGTGGAGACGTGGTTGCCCGCGCACAGGGCACACAGCAGGCCGAACGCCGCGGCGAGGCGCGCGCTGAACGGATTGACCGCCGCGGAGAACGCCGGGCCGATCAGGTCGATTGGCGCAGCCAGCAGCGGGCGGCGCAAGTCGAACAGCGTGGCGATCAGCGCGCGGCTCAGCTTGACCGGCGCGGCCGCGATGCCGCCGCCGTTCAGACCGACCGCCGCACCGACAGCCGCGCCGCTCGTATCGAGGATCGCGGCGATCGCCGGGCGGCCGGGATAGAGAACCGCAGCGACATTCGCGCTCGCCAGGTCGATCGTAGCGGTGACCGCCGTGCCGACCGCACCGATGGCCGCTGGGATGGTGGCCGGCGCGATGGGCGCCCGGGCGATATCCAGGCGCGCGGCGGCAATGGCTGGGGTGACGGCGTGCGCGACATCGCCCGTGACGCCCGGCGCGATGGCTGGCGGGACGGGCGCCGCGACGATTGGCGCGATGGCCGCCGCGATGGATACCGCGATGATCGGCGCAACTGGCGGCGCGATGACTGGCGGCACGGCTGGAACGGCCGTCCGGGCTGGGACAATCGCGATTTCAACCGCTGGAATCGCGGCTGGCGCGACAACCGTCGGTATGACTGGTTCGATTTCCGGCGCGGCAATCACTTCGTGTTCCGTCCGGGTCCGTACTACGCCCCGTTCCGCAGCCACCGCTACAGCCGGCTGGACATCGGCTTCTATCTCGACAGCCTGTTCTTCCAGCCGCGCTTCTTCATCAATGACCCCTGGGCCTATCGCCTGCCACCGGTCTACGGACCTTACCAGTGGGTCAGGTATTATGACGATGTGCTGCTGGTCGATATCTACACCGGCGAAGTTGTAGATGTGATCCACGACTTCTTCTGGTAAGGTCTCCGCCAGATACGAAAAGGCCCCGCAGGAGCGATCCGGCGGGGCCTTTTTTATCAGGATCGGGCACATTGCCCCGCTGTTTGCACCGTGGCGCAGGCTTGCTAGTCCCTGCGGCGATGACCGATACCGCCGTCCCCGATCAGGCCGCGCTGGCCAGCCTTGGCGATGCCGTGCGCAGGCGGTTGGCGGACGATCCGGCGGTCTTTCCCATTGCAGACCCGCGCATCGAGCTTTTTGCGGTGGGTGATTTTCTGTCCCATGCCGAATGTGCGCGGCTGTGCGCGATGATCGATGCAGTTGCCCGTCCCTCGGCGCTGCACGAGCTCGACTATGCGAGCGGCTTTCGCACCTCCTATTCCGGCGACCTTGATCCGCGCGATGCCTTCATTGCCGGGATCTCTGCACGGATCGATGCACTGCTCGGCGTGCCAGCCGCAATCGGGGAGCCGGTGCAGGGCCAACGCTATCTGCCGGGGCAGGAGTTCAAACCGCACAACGACTGGTTCTATGTGACCGAGAGTTACTGGCCCGGGGAAGAGGCCCGGGGCGGGCAGCGCAGCTGGACTGCGATGGCCTATCTCAACACGGTCGCAGCCGGCGGCGCGACCGCCTTTACGCTGCTGGGGATCGAGATTGAGCCCAAGCCGGGCGTGCTGCTGTTGTGGAACAATGCCCTGCCCGATGGCCGCCCCAATGAAGCCACGCTCCATGCCGGCCTTCCGGTGGAAGCGGGGGCGAAATACATCATTACCAAGTGGTATCGCACCCGCGCCTGGCGGTAATCAGCCCGCGACAATCTCCACCCACTCGGCGCGAACCCAGCCCCAGCTGCACGGCCCGACATAGGCGCGGGGCTCATCGACCGGGCTGGAAAGCTCGCAATCCTGATCCGGATCGTGGGAATAGACGATACCGAGCATCTCATCCTCGCCCGGTTCGCCCGATGCCTCGCACACCCACACGCTCTGGCCGTGCACCACGGTGTCGACATAGTCGAGATCGGTGGAATCCCCCGGCAAAACCATCACCGCACCGCCATCCGGCCCGGTCGGCGGGTCGTTGATCATGCCGAGGCTGCACGGATCGAGCCCTTCTTCCGGGCTGCCGATCATCACCGGACGATTGCCCTGCGTGTACATCGGCTGCGCCCCTGCCGCATATGGCACAGCGAGCGCGGCCAGCGCCGCCAGGGTTGCAAGATGTGAACACAGCATGGGCCAATCCTCCTGTCGGCATGGGTGCCTTGAAGGCATCGTTTTCTCTCAGGTTTCAGGGCTGTGCAATGCCAGGGTGCACAAGACGATGGCGCCTTTGCGCCGCGCCTCAGCCCTCCGAATGCTTCGCTAGCGCCCGCACTTCCTCGGCGAGCGCCTCGATCCGGCGCGCAAGGCGCAGGATTTCAAGCTGGGTGCGCAGGTTCACCTCGTAATCGTGGCGGGCGGTGATGCGGTCTTTCATCGCCTGCCGGTTCTGGCTCATCAGGATCACTGGCGCCTGCACCGCCGCCAGCATCGACAGCATCAAATTGAGGAAGATGAAAGGGTAAGCATCGAACGGCCCCAGCCCCAGCGCCTGCAAAACCCCGCTGTTGAGCGCCGTCCACACCAGCAGCACCACACCAAAACCGACGATAAACCCCCAGCTGCCACCAACGGCTGCCACGCGATCGGCCAGACGGTCCTTCCAGGTCTCGTGCGCCTGAGCCAGTTCATCGGCATCGCGCCCGGTAAAGGTACCCGCCGCAACCCGCTTCAACACCCGCTGCTCGTCAGCCTCAAGATCATCGTAATCGCGCCCCAGCAGATCATGCGCGAGCTTGCGGGGATCAGCGGAGCGGGTCATCGCCTCAGCATTACGCCTTCGCCAGTGCTTCGGCAATCAGCGCGCGGGTGGGGGCGATGCCATAGAGCGCGATGAAGCTGCCCATGCGCGGGCCCTGTTCCGAACCCAGAAGGGTTTCATAAAGCGCCTTGAACCAGTCCCGCAGGGAGGCAAAGCCGAACTCCTCGATCTTGCCGATTTCATAGACAATGGTCTGCAATTCCTCCGCGCCCATGGCCGGGTCTGCCGCTTCGAGCGCTGCATCAAGTGCCTGCAAAGCCGCCACTTCGCCGCCCACCGGGGACCGCTTTTCCAGCGTCGGGGCGACGAAATCGCAGGTGTAGGCAAGCGCCCTGTCCACCAGCGCATCAAGCGCAGGGTGCGCGGCCGGATCGGCGTTCTCGACATAATTGCCAAGGTAGGACCACACCGCCTCACGCGTCGCGCCTGCGCCCAGCACCCCTACAAGATTGAGCAAGAGGCTGAAGGGCACGGGCAAGCTCTCGCCCTGCCCCGGTGCATCGGCGCCATCGTGATGTTCGTTCGCGCGCAGCAGATGCCACACCGGATTGCCGAGCCGCTTGTCCACGTCCTGCGCCGGGATGGCGGCACGGAACTGCCAGTAATCATCCACCGCCTTGGGGATGACGCCCGCGTGCAATTGCTTGGCGCTCTTGGGGTTGGCGAAGATGTAATAGCCGAGGCTTTCCGGGCTGCCATATTGCAACCACTGCTCGATCGAGAGGCCATTGCCCTTGGACTTGGAGATCTTCTCGCCCTTGGCGTCGAGGAACAGCTCGTAGATCAGGCCCTCGGGCTTGCGCCCGCCGAGCACGCGGGCGATCTTGCCCGACTGGATGCCGCTGTCAGTCAGATCCTTGCCATACATCTCGTAATCGACGCCGAGCGCGACCCAGCGCATCGCCCAGTCGACCTTCCACTGCAGCTTGGCACCGCCCGACAGGATGCTGTGGGTGATCGTCTCGCCCTCATCCTCGAACGATACGAGCCCCGCATCGGGATCAACAACCGTCACCGGCACCTGCAGCACGATCCCAGACTTGGGACTCACCGGCAGAATCGGCGAATAGGTCGCGGCGCGCTCGGCACGCAGCGTCGGCAGCATGATGTCGAGAATATCCTGATTGTGGCGCAGGACATTCTTCAAAGCATCGTCGAACGCGCCCGACCGATAGCGTTCGGTCGAGCTGACGAATTCATATTCGAAGCCGAAGCGGTCGAGAAATTCGCGCAGCATCGCATTGTTGTGATGCGCAAAACTCTCATATTTGCCGAAAGGATCGGGAATCGCGGTGAGCGGCCGACCCAGATGCTCGCGCAGCATGTCGCCGTTCGGCACATTGTCGGGAACCTTGCGCAGCCCGTCCATATCGTCGCTGAACGCCACGAGGCGCGTCGGCGCGCCGCCCGTCAGCGTTTCATAAGCGCGCCGCACCATCGTTGTGCGCAGCACTTCGTTGAAGGTGCCGATGTGCGGCAGGCCCGACGGACCATAGCCGGTTTCGAACAGCACCGGCGCGCCGCCCGGCTTGCCGTCGGGATAGCGTTTGATGAGCTTGCGCGCTTCCTCGAACGGCCAGGCCTTGGACGTTTGCGCGGGCTCGCGCAGCGAAGGATGAAGGTGCAAGTCGGTCATCGGGCGCCCATAGCGGCAAGCGCCCCCGAATCGAAAGGCAAAATTGTCCGCACACCGCAACGGAACCGCGCCAGACATGGTTACGCCAAATTAACCACGTCCGTCCTAGCCTCGGGCCATGACGAGTCCCCACACTCCCATCACCCGCGCTCACAAGCGCACCCCGGTCACGATCGAGGTGGTCGTCAACGGCGTGCTCAACCAGATCGAAGGGCGCATCTGCGACCTTTCGGAAGGCGGCGCCCGCATCGACGGCGCGAGCATGCCGGCGCGATCCCGCTGCGAAATCCACTATGGGGGCCAGGTCGTCTATGCGATCGTCATGTGGTCGGAATTCGACCGCATGGGCGTGCGCTTTCCCTACGAGCTGTCGCACGGACCGCTGTTCAACGCACTCGAACGCGCGCGCGGCGCCGCCAGCGCGCATCCTGCGCAGATATTTCTGTCCAACCGCAGCGCAGGTTTCGGACGGCGCGGGCTGAGCTGAGCGATCAGAAGGGCGCGATGGTGACGCCGTCGCGCTCATTGTCCCAGATCATCGCCATGATACGCCACCCGCGTTCGGGATCTTTGAATAGCTGGATCGAATTGATGCCGCGCCTCTCGGGCAGGGGGTCGTCGAGCGCCGAACGCGCTTCATAAGCACTCCATACGTGCGCCATGTTGCCGAGTACGTCGATCCGCCGCGCAATTTCGAGCTCAAAGAAATCATTCTCGGCAAAGAAGGGCGTCGTATCGCGAGCATAGTCGGCGAGGCCCATGCTACGAAATATCGCGCGGCCATCAGCATCAACGCCCGTTCGTATCTGACGCGCATCGGGATGGAAGCAATTATCCTGGCGCGACCAGTCGCGCGGCCCCTTCGGGCCCGAAATCATCGCATACATTTCGTCGACTACCGCGCCGATCGCAGCCTCTTCACCCATTGTGTCGCCCCTCTCATCAATCGCCCGCCGAAGGATGGTCGTTTTTCACGCCGCTGCAACCCGAAAGCGTGTCATATTGATTGCCCGCCTTGCCGCGTTCGCCTTTTGTGCCTAGCGTGGGGCAATGGCGCCCGATCCGCTCTCCCTCCCCGCAATCCACGCGAGCCATATCGGCATCTGGATCGCCGACGCCTCGGGCCGCGTCCAGCGCGTCGGACGCGGCGAAGCGATCGCGGCGGTCGCGGCAACTCCGCATGTCCTGCTCGGCGCGACGCTGACAGGCGACCGGCTCGGCTATCCCGAGCTGTCGGGGCTCGATCTGCTCGAACTCTTCGCCTTCCTGTTTCCCGCGCGCTTTGCGGTGCCGACGCCGGCGGGCATCGCCGCCGCGACGGACATCGCCCCGCCCGCTAGCGAAGCCGATGTTGCGGCGTTCCTGCCGCGCGCCGCCGCAGCGATGCTCGATCGCGCGGGCGATGCCGCGTGGCCCGAGCGCGAGGGCGCGTGGCACGGCCTGCAGGCGCTGTCGCGCCAGCGCTGGCCGTGGGCGCCGCTTCTGCAGCCGCGCATCGGCGCGCCTGAACGCAGCGAGCGCTGGCTGTTCGCGCGGCTGCCCGAATGGGAGGAAACTGCCCCGCGCCCGCAGCCGCGCCAGGTAACGGTCAATCCCGACGATGTGACCGCCCGGCTCGACGGGCTCACCGGCGATGGCGCCGAACGCCGTGCGGGACAGCGCGACTATGCCCGCGCCGCCACCGCGATCTTCGAACCGCGCGAACGCCGCGACCGACCGCAGATGCTGGTCGCCGAGGCGGGCACGGGGATCGGCAAGACGCTGGGCTATCTCTCCCCCGCCAAGCAATGGATCGATCAGTCGGGCGGCAGCGTCTGCGTGTCGACCTATACCAAGGCTCTGCAACGCCAGCTCGCGCGCGAGACCGAGCGGCTGTATCCCGATGCACGCACGCACCGCGAAAAGGTGGTGGTGCGCAAGGGACGTGAAAATTATCTCTGCCTGCTCAATCTCGAGGATGCGCTGCAAGGCGGCTTTTCGGGCCGCGCGGCCGTTCTGGCGCAGCTCGTCGCGCGCTGGGCTGCGTATACGCGCGACGGCGACATGGTTGGCGGCGATCTGCCCGGCTGGCTGCCCGCGCTGTTCCGCCGCAACGGCACGACCGCGCTGACCGATCGGCGCGGCGAGTGCATCTATGCGGGCTGCCCGCATTTCCGCAAATGCTTCATCGAACGCTCGACCCGCGCGGCAGCGCAGGCCGACATCGTCATTGCGAACCATGCGCTGACGATGGTGCAGGCCGCCCGGCCCCGCGACGGCGGCGCCCCCGCAACGCGGCTGATCTTCGACGAAGGCCACCATCTGTGGGATGCCGCCGACAGTATGTTCGCCGCTGCGCTCACCGGGCAGGAAGCGATCGAGATCCGCCGCTGGGTGTTGGGGCCGGAGGGCAAGTCGCGCGGCCGCCGCCGCGGTCTCGCGGCGCGGCTGGCCGATGTCGCAAGCTATGACGAGGCTGGCGACAAGGCGATTCACGCGGCGATCGAGGCCGCGGGCCAGCTTCCCGGCGACGGGTGGCTCGTGCGCATTGCCGAGAACGACCCCTGGGGCGCGATCGAGCGGCTGCTCGTCGCCGCACGCGGGCAAGTCTATGCACGCGGCACCGATCCGAAAAATGCCGACAGCGGCTATGGCCTTGAAACCGAACTTGCCGATCCCGGCCCCGATCTGGTGGCGGCTGCCGCCGACGCGAGCGATGCGATCGAGGCACTGCTGCGGCCGCTGATGACGCTCGGCAAGCGGCTCGACGCGTTGGTCGATGATCCGCCCGACTGGCTCGACGGACAGGCCCGCGCCCGCGTCGACGGCGCCCGCGCCAGCCTCGGCACGCGCATCGACACGCTCGGCGCGTGGCTGTCGCTGCTAGGGCGCGTCGGCGGCCCGGCCGATCCCGACTTTGTCGACTGGCTGGCGGTCGACCGCTTCGACGGGCGCGAATATGATATCGGCCTGCACCGCCACTGGCTCGATCCGGCGCGCCCCGTCGCCGATATCGTCTACGCGCCGGCGCAGGGCGTGCTCGTCACCTCGGCGACGTTGCGCAGCGGCGCGCAGGCGACCGGCGATGCAGGAAGCGGCTGGACTGACGCGGATATCCGCACCGGCGCACGGCACATCGACGGCGGCGTCCGCCATTTCGCGGTCCCGAGCCCGTTCGACTATGCGCGGCAGGCCGAGGTGCTGATCGTCACCGACATCGCGCGCGGCGATCTTCCCGCCCTTGCCGGCGCCTACAGCCGCCTGATTGAAGCATCGGGTGGCGGCGCGCTCGGCCTGTTCAGCGCGATCCGCCGGCTGCGCATCGTCCACGCCCGCATCGCCGACCGCCTTGCGCGCGCCGGGCTGCCGCTCTACGCCCAGCATGTCGACCCGCTCGACACCGGCACCCTCGTCGACATCTTCCGCGCCGATCCGCACGCCTCGCTGCTCGGCACCGACGCGCTGCGCGACGGAGTCGACGTGCCCGGTGAATCGCTTCGGCTGGTGATCATGGAAGGGGTGCCATGGCCACGCCCGACGATCCTTCACGCGGCGCGGCGCGCGGCGCAGGGCGGCGGCGCCTATGACGACGGCGTCATCCGGGCCCGCATCGGGCAGGCGTTCGGCCGCCTGATCCGCCGCGCCGACGATTTTGGACAGTTCGTCATGCTGTCGCCCAGTTTCCCGTCGCGGCTGCTCAGCGCCTTTCCCGCCGGGACGCCCGTCCGCCGCCTGCCACTCGACGAGGTTGTGAACCATGTTGCGGCGGCGAACGGCGAACAGCGAAAAAGAGCGTTTGCTGCCTTTTCACCGTCATGAGTTTCCGGCAGAAGGCAGCGCAGCAAGGCTATTGGGCTCAGGGGCTGGCGCAGCGGCGCGGGGAGAGATTTTGAAGACTTTGACTATCCTGCGTCATGCGAAATCGGGCTGGGACGCGACCGTCGAACGCGACTTCGACCGCCCGATCAACGCGCGCGGCCGTCGCGGCGCCGAACTCGTCGGCCAATATGCACGGCGGCACGCGATGGCGATCGACCGCATCATCGCCTCGCCCGCGGTGCGCGTGACTGAAACGCTCGATCTGTTTCAGCCTGCCGCGGGAATCGATGCAATCGAACCCGATTGGGACCGCCGCATCTATCTTGCCTCGTCTGCGACGCTGATCGATGTCATCCGCGACATGGGCAAGGACTCGCAGAATTTGCTGATCTCGGGCCATAATCCGGGGCTGGAGGACCTGATCCTCGAACTCGTCCCCGAATCGCCCGACGACGAACTGCGCGCCAAGGTCGAGGAGAAACTGCCGACATCGGCACTCGCCCGCCTCGAACTCGACATCGCCGACTGGCGCGACCTCGATACAAAGAGCGCGCGTTTCGTCGCTTTCATCCGACCCCGCGACCTCGACGCATCACTGTCCCCCGCGATGGACGACGACTAAGGGATTTGACAATTGTGGGGTGGAGAGCCGCCACAAGCCTTACCTTCAGTTCGATCTCATGCAATTCCGTGTTCGGCGACTTTGATTAGCAGGTCGGCACCTTCTTTACGGTTAGCTGTTTCTGGCATTCCCTTGCTTATGAGATCGCCAAGCTTCTCTGCGAGAGGACTGCATTTCTGAAAGCGATACAGATTCGCTTCACCGTTTGCAGGTTCAATATCGGTGGACC
>JAGKSZ010000156.1 GCA_018991295.1 Porphyrobacter sp.
GTCAGCGCCGCGTCGGTGGAGCCCATCTATGAGCGCTTCGTGATTCGGTCAACGGCTTTTTGCAATTTTATTTCAGGGACGCGCAAGAACCGCAGAATTCCGCCATTTTTTCCCTACAAACGCCCTGATTTTGGCCCTCAGGCATGGGGTGAATGACCACCTTTCGGGCCCGAATCCGGGTGAATCGGCCATGGGAATCGCGATTTTCCGCTCCATCATGCCGCCCGAAACCCGTTTTCTCCCCCTTGAGCGCCCGATTCACCCATCAGCGTTCCGATTCACGGCTCCACCTGGATTCGCACCCCTGTTGGGACACCTTCCCAATGGTGGTAGGATCGCGCCATGCGGCATCGGGCTCCCGCCCTCCCTGCCGTTTGGGAGACATGATGAGATGATCGCGCGAATCCCCCTCGCTGCCATCGCCCTCGCGGCTGCCGGCCCCGCAACCGCCGAAACGCCCGCCCCTCCCCCATCGGCCGCTGCGGGATTGGTCGATCCGCAGGCTGAAGTCCTTGCCCTCAAGGAGGAACGCCACAGCCGGCTTACCCTGCCTGTCATGGTTGAGGGGGCTGGCCCCTTTGCCTTCATGATCGACACCGGCAGTCAGGCCACTGCCGTCACCCACGAGATTCGCGCCATTGCAGCCCTGCCCCCTGCTGGACGCGCAACGCTGGTGGGAATGGCCAGCCGCCGCGAGGTTGAGTTGGCAAGTGTTGGCCGCATCGAATTCGGCACCAACAGCTATACGAATTTCCTCGCCCCCGTGCTGGCGCGTGAGCATGTCGGCGCTGACGGGATCATCGGGCTGGACGCGCTGCAGGACTTCCGCGTTCTGATCGATTTCCGCAAGGCAACCATCAGCGTCGAGGATACCGCTTCAAGGCAGAGCCGCAGTGGGTTCGAGATTGTGGTCAAGGCGCGCAGCAAGCTGGGCCAACTGCTGATTACCGATGCGATGGTGGAAGGCGTGCGCGCGACCGTGATCATCGATACCGGCGCACAGGCGAGCCTTGGCAATATGGCCCTGCGCGACAAGATCCGCGCCCGCCGCGCGCAGGAGGTGGTGACCACCGACGTCAACGGGGTCGATCTCACCGGAGAACTCGCCTTCGTGCGCTCGCTTTCCATCGAAGGCCTGTCACTCACCGATGTGCCGCTGACCTTTGCCGATACGCCCGCCTTTGCCGCGCTGGGGCTGCAGGACCAGCCGGTGCTGTCCATAGGGATGCAGCATCTCGCCCTGTTCGACCGGGTCGCGATCGATTTCGAAAACAAGCGGATCATGTTCGATGTCCCCGCCGATATCGCCCGCGCCATCCGGGAAGCGGAACGGCGGATGCAATATATGCCGCGCTTCTGAGGCCCGGCTGATGCTGCGCGCCTTGCGGGAGCGGTGCGCTGCGCCCACATGGTGCGGGCCATGCCACCTGAAACCGCCCCCCCCCCCGCCGCCGATCCCGCCACCAAGAAGCTGCGCGCAGGCGATGTCGAAAGCTGGCCGACGCTCAAGCGGTTTCTGCCCTATCTTTGGCCGAAGGATAATCGCGACCTGCGCATCCGCATCGTGATCGCCATGGCACTGGTGCTGGCGGCAAAGGCGGTCACGCTGGCGCTGCCATTTGCCTACAAGGGTGCGGTTGATGCGATGGCAGGTCCGGGCCGCGAAGGTGTGACAGTGGCGCTGGCGCTGGTGGCGGCCTATGCCTTGGGACGCTTTACTGCGGTTGCCTTCGACAATCTGCGCAACATTGCCTTCGAACGCGTCGGCCAGGTCGCGACCCTGCACCTGGCCGAGGACGTGTTCCAGCGCCTCCACCGCCTGTCCCTGCGCTTCCACCTTGCGCGGCGCACGGGGGAGGTCACCAAGATCATCGAGCGCGGGACCAAGAGCATCGACCAGATGCTCTACTTCCTGCTGTTCAACATCGCGCCCACGATCATCGAGCTGATCGCGGTGGGCGTGATCTTCTATATCAATTTCGGGATCGAGCTGGTCGCGGCCACCGCCGTCACCGTGGTTGCCTATGTATATGTCACGCGCGCGATCACCGAATGGCGCACCAAGCTGCGGCGCGAGATGAACGATCTCGATGGCAAGGCGCTGCACCGCGCAGTGGATTCGCTGCTGAATTACGAGACGGTCAAATATTTCGGCGCGGAAAAGCGCGAGGAAGCGCGCTACAGTCAGGCCGCACGCGCCTATGCCGAGGCGGCGATCAAGTCGGAAAATTCGGTCGGTCTGCTCAACATGGCGCAGGCGCTGATCACCAACGCGCTGGTCGCCGCCGCGATGGCCTACACCGTGTGGGGCTGGAGCACCGGCAGCATGACGGTGGGCGATCTGGTGTTGGTGAACACCTATCTTATCCAGCTGTTCCGCCCGCTCGACGTGCTGGGCTGGGTCTACCGCACCATCCGTCAGGGCCTGATCGACATGGCCGAGATGTTCCGCCTGATCGACACCGATATCGAAGTAAGGGACAAGCCGGGTGCACCTGCGCTGATCGTGCAGCGTCCCACGGTGGTGTTTGACAATGTCACCTTCGGCTATGATCCGGGCCGCACGATCCTCAATGGCCTTTCGTTCGAGGTGCCCGCCGGTTCCACCACCGCAATCGTCGGCCCCTCGGGCGCGGGCAAGAGCACGATCGGGCGGCTGTTGTTCCGCTTCTACGATCCGCTCGCGGGCCGCGTGCTGGTGGGGGGCGAGGATATTGCAGGGGTCACGCAGGAATCCCTGCGCGCCGCGATCGGCATCGTCCCGCAGGATTCGGTGCTGTTCAACGAGGACCTTGCCTACAACATCGCCTATGGCGCGGAAGGCGCGGATCAGACGATCATTGAACAGGCCGCGCGCGATGCGGCCTTGACCCCGCTGGTCGATCGCCTGCCCGATCGCTTCGCCACGATGGTGGGCGAACGCGGCCTCAAGCTTTCGGGCGGAGAAAAGCAGCGCGTCGCCATCGCCCGCACGCTGGTCAAGAACCCGCCGATCCTGCTGCTCGATGAAGCGACCAGCGCATTGGACACCCGCACCGAACAGGAAATTCTTGGCACGCTGCGCCGGATCGCCAAGGGGCGCACCACCATCGCCATCGCGCACCGCCTGTCGACGATTGCGGACGCGGACAACATTATCGTGCTCGC
>JAGKSZ010000157.1 GCA_018991295.1 Porphyrobacter sp.
CCCCTGAGGAAGAAGGACATGGGCGGCGCGGCCCATGCGATTGCGCTGGCGGGTCTGGTGATGGGGGCGCGGCTGAAAGTGCGGCTGCATCTGATTGTTCCGGCTGTTGAAAATGCGATAGCGGGCAACGCCTTTCGCCCCGGCGACGTGCTCAAGACGAGGCTGGGCCTGACGGTCGAGATCGACAATACCGATGCCGAAGGCCGCCTGATCCTTGGCGATGCGCTGACCCGCGCTTCGGAGGAAAGCCCCGATCTGATCGTCGATTTCGCCACGCTGACGGGCGCGGCGCGGGTGGCGCTTGGCCCTGATCTGCCAGCACTTTTTGCCCGCCGGGACGAGACGGCAGAGGCCTTCCTTGCCGCCGGCAAAGCGAATGACGATCCCGCATGGCGCCTGCCGCTGCACGATGCCTACCGCGAATACCTCGCCTCAGATGTGGCCGACATGGCGAACTCCGCGCCCAGCCCCTTTGCCGGTGCAAGTGTGGCAGGGCTGTTCCTCGATCGCTTCGTGGGTGAGGGGATCGACTGGGTGCATTTCGACACCTTCGCCTGGACCCCTGCCCCCAAGCCGGGCCGTGCGCGCGGCGGGCGAGGTCTTGGCCTCAGGGCCGCATGGCACGCCATTCGTGCCCGATACGCGGGCTAAGCTTGCCCCGCGCGCCGCTTGCCGCTAACGGGCCAGCCACGCTGCGCCATGGGGAGAGGCTGCGGCGCTACCAGTATCGGGAACCCAGATGAGCGGCGCGATGCGCAAGGACAGTGAATACGTAGTGCCGCAAGGCGTGCTGGGTCTGCAAGGCCCGGTGGAAAAGCCCGCGCCCGGCACCCTGCCCCTGCGCGGTGATCTGGCGCATATGGCGCTCGCAGGTTCGCATCTCGCTGCGCATTACGTGATCCCCCATATCCACACGGTGGGCGCGGCCGGGGCCGGCCTGCGTTTGAACCCGCGGGCCGATGCCGAAGTATTCGTGACCCTCCCTGCAGAAAGCCGTTTCGAACTGCTTGATGTTGCAGGCGAATGGGTGTGGGGCTGCCCCGGTCCGCAAGGGCCTTCGGGCTGGTGCCGGGCGAGCGAACTCGCCCCGCAGGACGCCTGAGGCACGGGTGGCGATCCGCCTGTTCATCGATGGCGCGGCCGGGACCACCGGCCTCGAAATCCGCGAGCGGTTGCAGGGGCGTGACGAGTTCGACCTCATCGTGCTGGACGATGCCCAGCGCAAGGACGAGGCCGCCCGCCGCGACGCGCTCCACGCTGCCGACATCGCGATCCTGTGCCTGCCGGACGATGCCGCGAAAGAGGCGGTGAAGCTGGCCGAGGGCTCGGGCACGCGGATCATCGACGCCTCCAGCGCGCACCGCGTGACGCCGGGCTGGGTCTATGGCTTCCCCGAAGTCACGGGGCATGATGCGGTCGCCGCTGCGGCTCTGGTGTCCAATCCGGGGTGCTATTCGACCGGCTTCATCGCCCTTGTCGCCCCGCTCGTGCAGGCTGGGCTCCTGCCTGCCGACTGGCCCTATACCTGCAACGCCGTCAGCGGCTTCTCAGGCGGCGGCAACGCGCTGATTGCCCGGTTCGAAGAAGACCGCGATATTGCATGGCGCGGTTATGCGTTGCAGCTGGGCCACAAGCATGTCCCCGAGATGCAGAGCCGCTGCGGTCTCGCCCAGCCGCCGTTGTTCACGCCTGCTGTCATTCCCGCGCACCGCGGCATGGTGGTGGAGGTCCCGCTCCCGCTCGCGGCGATGCCGAACGCAGGCCAGCCGGGTGCGCTGCGCGATGCACTGGCGGCATTTTACGCGGGCAGCGCGGTGGTTCGGATGGGCGAAGCGCCAGCAGATGGCGAACTGCTGCTGCGCGCCGACCGCGCTGCGTCAGACTCCATTTCGCTGCATGTTTTCAGCAATGCCGATGGAACGCAGGCACGTCTGGTGGCGGTGCTCGATAACCTCGGCAAGGGCGCATCCGGGGCCGCGATCCAGAACCTCAACATCATGTGCGGCCTGCCCGAGACTACGGGCCTTCGCCTATAATCGCGGCGCATTTGCTTAAAATTTAGGCAAGGCCCGATCAGATGCTGTGCAGCCATTGCGCAGCGCACCATAATGTTGCTAACCGGCGCTCATCGGCGAAAGACATCCCTACCCTTGAGTCTTCAAGCGGCAAGGATCGTTCAAGGCCATCACCTTAAGGCTTGGCACGATTCTTGTTACGAATCGTCTCAGCAATCAGCCTGGCGCGGATGGGCCAACCGGATGGGGACGACGTGAAAAAGATCGAAGCGATCATCAAACCCTTCAAACTCGACGAGGTGAAGGAGGCGCTGCACGAAATCGGCGTGTCCGGCATTACCGTGACCGAGGCGAAGGGTTTCGGCCGCCAGAAGGGCCATACCGAACTTTACCGCGGTGCCGAATATGTCGTCGACTTCCTGCCCAAGGTGAAGCTGGAAGTGGTCGTCGCCGATGATCAGGCTGAACGCGTGGTCGAAGCCATCGCCGCCGCTGCGCAGACGGGCCGGATCGGTGACGGCAAGATCTTCGTCACCGCGATCGAAAGCGCGCTGCGCATCCGCACCGGCGAAACCAACGACGACGCGATCTGATTTCCCACCCTCTCCTGCCTTGCCAGACACGGCGGGCCGGCAATCCATAAACTTGGAGGCAACACCGAAATGTCGAAAGCAAAAGACGTCCTGAAGAAGATCAAGGACGAGGAAATCGAGTGGGTCGACCTGCGCTTCACCGATCCCAAGGGCAAGTGGCAGCACCTCACCATGGTCGCGGGCGTCATGGGCGAAGATGAACTCGAAGACGGCCTGATGTTCGACGGATCGTCGATCGCCGGCTGGAAGGTCATCAACGAATCCGACATGATCCTGAAGCCCGACCTTTCGGAAGTCTGGGTCGATCCCTTCAGCGCCACGCCGATGCTGATCATCAACTGCGACATCGTCGAGCCTTCGACCGGCGATTGGTATTCGCGCGACCCGCGCACCACCGCCAAGCGCGCCGAGGCCTACCTCAAGTCGACCGGTATCGGTGACACAGTGTACGTCGGCCCGGAAGCCGAATTCTTCATGTTTGACGACGTGCGCTTCGAAGATGGCTATGCCGGCTCGGGCTTTGCGATCGACGATATCGAACTGCCGGGTAACACCAGCAAGGAATACGAGAACGGCAACATGGGCCACCGCCCGCGTGCCAAGGGCGGTTACTTCCCGGTTGCGCCGGTCGATTCGGCTGTCGACATCCGCGCCGAGATGGTCACCACCATGCTCGAAATGGGCCTGCCCTGCGACAAGCACCACCACGAAGTCGCCGCTGCCCAGCACGAGCTGGGCCTGACCTTCGGCACGCTGGTTCAGACCGCTGACCGCATGCAGATCTACAAGTATGTCGTGCATCAGGTTGCCCATGCCTATGGCAAGACCGCAACTTTCATGCCCAAGCCGATCAAGGCCGATAACGGTTCGGGGATGCACACCCACATCTCGATCTGGAAGGAAGGCAAGCCGATGTTTGCCGGCAATGAATATGCCGGTCTGTCGGAAATGTGCCTCTATTTCATCGGCGGCGTGATCAAGCACGCCAAGGCACTGAACGCCTTCACCAACCCGACCACCAACAGCTACAAGCGTCTGGTGCCGGGCTTTGAAGCGCCGGTGCTGCTGGCCTATTCGGCACGCAACCGTTCGGCCTCGTGCCGCATTCCTTACGGTGCGGGCGACAAGGCCAAGCGCGTGGAATTCCGCTTCCCCGATGCGATGGCCAACCCCTACCTTGCCTATTCGGCGCTGCTGATGGCGGGCCTTGATGGGATCGAGAACAAGATCCATCCGGGCGAGGCGATGGACAAGAACCTCTATGATCTGCCGCCGGCGGAACTGGCCGAAGTGCCGACCGTTTGCGGTTCGCTCCGTGAAGCGCTGGATTCGCTGGCCGCTGACCACGAATTCCTGCTCAAGGGTGACGTGTTCACCAAGGACCAGATCGAGGCCTATTGCGAGCTGAAGTGGGAAGAGGTGATCCGCACCGAAACCACCCCCTGCCCGGTCGAATTCGACATGTA
>JAGKSZ010000158.1 GCA_018991295.1 Porphyrobacter sp.
GGGTTGGCCGAGCCGTATTCGACATTGGCGATCTTGCCCCCGCCCATCGGCGAGCGGCCATAATCATCGCCCAGCTTGGCGATAGCGGCGAGTTCATCGAGCCACGCCTGCGGGGCAAGGCGCAGATTGATGAACCCCGGCCCGGCAATTGCGGCGCTGGTGATGCCGGGATGCTGGCTGAGCTTGGCCGTGATCGCTTCGGCCAGCGCACGCGGGTTGAGGCCGGCAGGCTTGGCCAGCACCATCGCGGCGTTGGTCGCCAGATCGCCGTGAGCCGGATCGCGGGGCGGCTCCAGCGTGACGTTGGCGAAGCTGGTACCAGCGGGCAGCGTGCCATCTGCGACCAGATCGGTCAGCACGGCTTCAACCAGCGCGGCATATTTGGCGTAAAGGGTCTGGATCATGGCGTTCTCGTGGCGATGCGCGTGTTCTCGCGCGTGCAAAGAAGGAAGCGGGGCCCCGGGTCAAGCCCGGGGAGACGATTAAGGAAAGCATTGCCTGCAACCCAGGCGTTTGGCACGCCATTCGGTGCCAAAGGCACCGCAAGGCCGACCGGCCGCCCACAGGCGCTCAGACGCGAAGCGTCGGAAATGCGCCGAGGACGCTCCCGCGGAGGCGGGAGCGCAAAACAAACTACCTCGTCACGTTGTACTTCAGCTGCGCCTCGGTCAGCTGGAAGCCGACCAGCATTTCAAAGCGGGTGCGCGCAATTGCCGCCTTCACTTCGGGATCGGCCAGCGGATCGAGCGCGGCTTCGGTATCGCCCGCACGGCGTCGCTTGGTGATCTTTTCGCGGATTTCCGCAGGCAGCGCGGCATCGGCGCGGTTGACGAAGGCTCCGGCGCGGGCAGTGGCCTGGGCGCGCTCCTGCCCGTCAGCAAAGGTGAGGGTTACCGTGCCGATCCGCTTGGAGACAACCGCCGTGCCTGCCCGGACGACAGTGACGAAATAGGGCAGTTCCACGCTGCGGGCCCCGCGCGTGTCGGTGCGCCGGGCGTTCACTGTGAAACTCGCCTCGGAATAGATCCGGTCAGCCGCGCTGTCATTGCACTCGGCGCGCAGGTTGGTCATCGCCGCGCTCACATCGAGGCTGGCAACACTGGCATCAGCGGGATTGCGGAAGGTGGTGACATCGCCGGTGTAATCGGGAATGCCGACCGCCGGGCACAGCGTCAGCACGCTGGCAATGCCCACGCCCTGATCGATCACCAGCTCGCCCTTTTGCGAACAGGCCGACAGGGCGGCCACGGCGGAAAGGGCCAGAAATGCGCGTGCGCGGAGCTTCATCAAAGCCGTCCTCGAATTAAACGATCCCGTGCGCCCTAGCGAGGACGCGGCGCTTGCGCTAGAGGGCAGGACATGAACGCGCCCTTTCCTGCTTCCGATGCGCCTGCCGCAGACCTTCCGCCGCTCAACCTGCTGATCGCCGCCCCTCGGGGCTTTTGCGCAGGCGTGGACCGGGCAATCGAGATCGTCGAAAAGGCGCTCGAACGCTATGGCTCGCCGGTCTATGTCCGGCACGAGATCGTCCACAACAAATATGTGGTCGAAGGGCTGCGGGCCAAGGGCGCGGTGTTCGTCGAGGAACTGGACGAGGTGCCCGATGATGCGCCAGTGGTGTTCAGCGCCCACGGCGTGCCCAAGGCGGTGCCGGCCGAAGCCAAGCGTCGCAAGCTGCTTTATGTCGATGCCACCTGCCCGCTGGTCAGCAAGGTCCATCGTCAGGCCGAACGCCAGATCGAAAAGGGCCGCCACATCATCTTCATCGGCCATGAAGGCCACCCCGAAGTGATCGGCACCATGGGCCAGGTCGAGCCCGGCCAGATGACCCTGGTGGAAACCATCGAGGACGTGGAAAAGCTGCCCTTCGATTCCGACGAGGAACTGGCCTATCTTACCCAGACCACGCTGTCGGTGGATGATACCCGCGAGGTGATTCAGGCGCTGGAATGGCGGTATCCGAACATCTCGGGCCCTCGTGCTGAGGACATCTGCTATGCCACCTCCAACCGGCAGGCGGCGGTCAAGGAACTGGCACAGGATTGCGATCTGGTGCTGGTGATCGGCTCGCCCAATTCATCCAACGCGCTGCGGCTGGTGGAAGTGGCCGAACGGCTGGGCACCCCTGCCAAGCTGATCCAGCGGGCCAGTGAAATTGATTTCGGCTGGCTTGCGGGTGTCGAGACGCTGGGCCTCACAGCCGGGGCATCTGCGCCCGAAGTGCTGGTGCGCGAAGTGGTGGATGCCATCGCTTCGGTGCGGGCGATCTCGGAAAAGACCATCACCGCTGCTGAAGAAAAGATGGTCTTCAAGCTGCCCCGCCAGCTGACCGAATAGCGGACAATCCGGGGGCGCGCTCATGGCGGTCTATACCCATCTGGGCGCAGAGGATCTGGCCCGGCTGATCAGCGAATATGACGTGGGCGAGCTGGTCTCGGCCAAGGGCATTGCCGAGGGCGTGTCCAATTCCAACTGGCTGGTGGAGACCACCGGGACCGGCGATTCGGGCACGCGCTTCATCCTCACGCTGTATGAACGGCGGATCGATTATGCCGATCTGCCCTATTTTCTCGGCCTGCTCGATCATCTGGCGGCCAAGGCCTGCCCGGTGCCGCGCACCATGCATGACCGTTCGGGCGCATCGTGGCGAATGGTCGAGGGCAAGGCGGCCGCGCTGATCGAATTCCTGCCCGGCGTCTCCCCCACCCGCCCGACGCCTGCACAGGCGCGCGAGTTGGGCCCGGTGCTGGCGAACCTCCACCTTGCCGCCGCCGACTTTCCGCAAACCCGCGCCAATGGGACGGATTTTGCCGCCAGCGCGGCAATCCTTGGCAAGTGCGGCGCACAGGCGCTGGCAACGATCGATGCGCGCCTGCCCGCCATGCTCGCCCATGCGCAAGCAGCGGCCGCACTTGACCTGTCTGCCCTGCCGCAATCGCAGACCCACACCGATCTGTTTCCCGATAATGTGCTGATGCTGGGCGACCGGGTGACGGGGCTGATCGATTTCTATTTCGCCTGCACGGGCCCGATGGTGCTCGATCTGGCGGTGACCCATGCCGCATGGTGCTTTGACGCCAGCAACGCCTACCGAGCCGATTGCGGCGCGGCACTGATCGAGGGTTATCAATCAGTGCGCCGCCTGACCCAGCAGGAACGCGCGCTGTTTGCCGATGTCGCGATGGGCGCGTGCCTCCGGTTCGTGGCCAGCCGGGCCGAAGACTGGCTGGAAACGCCCGACGATGCGCTCGTCACCCGCAAGGACCCGATGCAGTTCGCGCAAAGATGGCAGTTTTACCACGATCACGGCGCAGGGCTTCTTGCAGGCTGACGCCTCGCCCGCCAAAGGCTGCCACGTGAAACAGGTAGACATCTTCACCGACGGCGCCTGCAAGGGCAACCCCGGCCCCGGCGGCTGGGCCGCGATCCTGCGCAGCGGCGGGCACGAGAAGGAACTGGTGGGCGGCGAGCCGGAAACCACCAACAACCGCATGGAAATGACAGCGGTGCTGCGCGGCTTGACCGCGCTGAAGGAGCCCTGCGCGGTCACCGTTCACACAGACAGTCGCTATGTCATCGACGGCATGACCCAGTGGATCTTCGGCTGGCAGAAGCGCGGCTGGGTCAACGCGGCGAAAAAGCCGGTCGCCAATGAAGACCTGTGGCGCGAATTGCTGGCCGCGGTGCGGCCCCACAAGGTGTCATGGCAATGGGTCAAGGGCCACGCCGGCCACCCGGAGAACGAACGCGCCGACGCGCTGGCAAGCGAGGAAGCGGTGCGGCAGGCGGACCCCAAGTCGGCGTTCAGGCACTGAAGCCCACTTCCGTTCGCCCTGAGCCTGTCGGAGGGCCTTACTTCCCTTCGTGGCACTGCGAGCAGACCAAAGAAGGACGGTCCTTCGACAGGCTCAGGACGAACGCGGCGGCAGGCTTCAGCTGTTATCTTCAACCGGCGCGTCGGGGCCATTCTTCTTGATCGAATCGATGGCGTTCTGCGCGCTCGCCTTGCTGGCGTAGCCTTCAGTGGCGAACATCACTTCCGAATTGTACTTGAAGCGCACCCGGAACTCGCCAGCCTTGTCTTTGTAGATCTCGAACTTGTGAGCCATCGGCTTTCCCTCCTGACGTGGTTAATCCACGACAGGGATGTGCCAGAAGGTCAAGCCCTTGCCTAGGCGGATTGTGGTGCCAGAACGAAGCGCCGAGGGCTGTAGGCCACGGCATTGATCCCCGCCGTCATTGCATCTGGATCATGCCCCAGCAGCAGCTGGCTGCCCAGCCTTGCAGCGGCAGGCGCGGTCTGGATGCCGAAGCCGCCCTGGCCTGCAAACCAGAAGAACCCTTCGGCGCGCGCGTCAAAACCATAGACCGGCAGCCGGTCAGGCGCGAAGCTTCTGAGGCCCGCCCAGCGCCTTTCAACCGCCGCAATCGGCCAATCGGTGACATTCTGGAACCGGTCGATGGCAATGGCGACATCCCATTCCTCGGGCGCGGCATCGCAGGGGTCGGTGGGGATTTCGTCGTGGGGTGACAGCCACAGCCGCCCGACATCGGGCTTGAAATAGAACCCCCCGCCGATGTCGATCACCAGCGGCAGATCGGCAGGGGCTGGCGGCTCGACGCGCAGCACGGCAACGGTGCGCCGCAAGGGGGCAATGCCGATCGGCGCTGCCCCGGCAAGGCGGGCGATTTCATCGGCCCAGGCCCCGGCGGCGTTGACGATGACACCCGCCCGCCAGCTGGTCCCGGCCTCGCAGGTGATGGTCCAGGCCCCGCCCTCGCGCACAAGCCCGGTCACGCGGGCGCGGCAAATCACCTCCGCCCCGTGCCGCCGCGCGGCAGCAAGATAATGCTGGTGCAGCCCTGCCACATCAATATCCGCGCAGGCCGGCTGGTAGAGCGCCTCGCTCCATTCAGACCGGATATGCGGGACACGCTCGGCCAGAGCCGCAGGCGCGAGACGCTCGATCTGCACCCCCGTGCCATCATAGCTGGCGCAGAAGGCGTCCATGGCGGCGCGGTCTTCGGCACGGCCGACATAAAGCGCCCCGCGCGGGGTAAGGAAGCCGTGTTCGGCAAGATAGGCGCCCGAAGCGCGGGTTAGCGGGACCACGCCGGGGCCGCCGTAACATTCCTCCCAGAAGGCAGCGGAACGCCCGGTGGCGTGATAGCCCGGCACATCCTCGCCCTCGATCAGGAGGACGCGGGCATAGGGCGCAAGCTCGGCCGCAAGGCTCGCGCCTGCCATTCCGGCGCCGATCACGGCAATATCGTGGATCATTGCGCCGCAACCTTGGGGGGCGCGACGCGATCGAGGAAATCGGCAATGCGCGCCATGATCGGGGCGCGCACCGCATCGACTTCGCGCAGGACTTCGTGATGCGCCTCCTCGCACAGCGCCAGCAATTCGGCCTTTGGCAGGCGAGCGGCGGCGCGCAGGTTGGCAGGGTGGCTCACCAGCTTGTCAGCCGCTGTTGAAACGATCAGCACCGGCACTTGGACCGCCTCCAGCGCGCCGGGCGTCTCCAGCGCGATCCACGAGGCATAGGCGCGCTCGACCCAGCGCCAGCTGGCCGGGCCCATCACCAGTTCGGGCCGGTGGTCGCGCCACCATACCTCGTCGGCATAGCGGGCAGCATCGTGGGTGAGCAGGTTGGCGCGGCCGGTGGGCAGTTCGCCCGGCTTCTCGCTCCACTTCCACGCCTGCCGGGTGGGATCACCGACCTTGCACATCGCCATCGCCACGCGGTGGAGGATGCCAAGCGGCAGCGGCGGGCCGGCCACCCCGGTCATCGGCGCGCTCAGCACCACCGCATCCGGAGCAATCCGCGCAGCCGCCAGCGCCCGCAGCACGATATGCCCGCCCATCGAATGGGCAGCGAGCACATGGGGCCCCGGCGTTTCGGCCACCCAGCGCTCCCACAAAAGCGCCAGATCATCGATCCAAATGGCGAAATCTTCAATGTGACCGGTCACCGCGTCCTTGCCGAGCCGCCCGGACCCTGCCTGCCCGCGCCAGTCGGACGCCGTCACCCGCCAGCCGGCGCGGTGCCATTCTTCCAGCGTTTCGAGGTATTTTTCGTAAAAATCCCCGCGCCCCGGGAAGAACAGGATCGACCCGCGCGCAGGCTCCCCCGCACCCGGCCAATCGATGCGGCGGATCAGGTGGCCGTCTGCGGCGACCCATGTGCTTTCTCGTGCATCGGCAGGAATGGCGCGGCGGTCGATGGCGCAGGCGGTCATGATCGCACCCATCGCGCAGCGCCAATCGTGGTTACTATTTGGTAAGTCATAGTCTGTAGCAAGTGTCCCATTGAAGGACGGCCGACGCAGCAAGCGCGGCCTTGCCCGGGGGCACGAAGTCGATGAATACCATTTCCTACGGTCTGCTGATCGCCTTGGCAATTGCGCTGCTGGTCGCCGCTTTCACGGATATCCGCCGCCGCCAGATCGACAACTGGCTGAATGCCGCCATCGCGCTGACCGCGCCTGCTTTCTGGTGGTCGCAAGGGTTGGCGCTGTGGCCGGATGTGGCGCTTCAGCTGGGCGTGGCGCTGGGAGCCTTTGCGATCCTTGCCGGGCTGTTTGCCCTGAAGGTGATGGGCGGGGGCGATGTGAAGCTGCTCGCCGCGCTCGCGCTGTGGATCCCGTTCTACGAATATATGCAGCTGCTGCTGATCATGGCGATCGCGGGCGGCTTTCTCACGATCCTGCTGGTGTTCTGGCACGTCGCCCGCCGCCAGCGCGATCGGATCGCGGTTCCTTATGGCGTGGCGATTGCGGTGGGGGGCCTGTGGACCCTTGCCATCAACTACCTGCCCGAAGGCGCGAACGCGGCTGTCGCAGCATAACCCGATTTTAACCAGTCACACCTTACGCAGTGCAACCATACCTGCCCGCTAACCAATCTACGGGCGATTACGAGGGGG